>NZ_JAGFPF010000015.1:0-87626 GCF_025962695.1 Candidatus Symbiopectobacterium sp. NZEC135
ACGCTGATTCTGCTCTGCGTCTGGGCGGCGGGCTTGACGCTGTTTACCGGTTGGTCATGGTTGACCATTGCGGAAAAAATCGGCGGGGCGGTATTAGGTTGTCTGACGTTCTTCTCCAACCGTTCACGAGCAGAAGATAACTACCGTGATGAAGAGGACGATTTACACGACGATATGGATCGCGAGGGTGAACAACCTGATACGCTAACCGCGTCCGCTGAGGCAATAGCCGAAGACGTGGATACGGATGATATATTGCTAGCACCTGCTGCACGTGAGCGCGCCGCTGATGAAACAGCGCAAAACAGTACGCTACGTGCTGCTGACGCTACGACCCCTCTCGCACCGGTGCAGCAATCGGCTGCGGTTGATACGGTCACAAACCCAGCGGTTTCGCCCAGGGCATTCAATCCGGCTATGTCAGCAACGGCCGGCAGTTACGACAGCAACGAGCAGGGTTCACTGCCTCCGCTTTACGCGTTTGAGTTGCCGCAGGCTGCTGTGCAGGAAAATACCGCGTTACCCGTCTTTTCGCCGGCGACGGTACCCGATCGCGATCGCACGCCACCGTTGGGTTCTATTCATGCTCTGGGAGCACCTGCAGTGGCCTCCACCATGCCAACGCCTAGCGATGCCGTGCCCTTTATGCCGGCCTTTACGGCCGCTGGGGAGGATAACCCTCAGGTGAAACAAGGCATGGGCCCGGAATTACCGCGTCCAAACCCGGTGCGCATTCCTACCCGGCGTGAACTGGCGTCGTATGGTATCAAGTTGCCGTCACAGCGTCAGGCTGAAGAGCAAGAACGAGAAGCGCAACGTCAGGCACAGTCCCAGCCTGAAACGATCGACCTGGGGGCCCCAGACGATGCTGACGTTGACGACGCCGCACAAGAGGCTGCCCTGCGTCAGGCTTATCTGGAGCAACAAGAGCAGCGCTACGGCGAGGACTATGCCGAACGCGAGCAGGATGAAGAGGCGTTGTTGCAGGCGCAGTTGGCGCAGGCGTTTGCTCAGCAGCAACAGGCGCGTTATGACATCAGTGCGCAACCAGAAACCCCGAGCGCAACGCCAGCCGTCGAACCCGTAGGCACAAAAGCAGTGGTCCCAGCCAGTGTCGCGGCGGCATTCATCGCCGGTGTTGCTACGGATGCCGATGCGAATGAGCCTGCCTTTTCTTTCTCGCCGTTTGACGATTTGGTGGATGAGTCCCCCAAAGCGCCTATGTTTACCTTGTCGCCAGCCGATGTGGCTGAACCGGAGCCTGCCTCTGCACCTCCATCGCCCACATGGCATGCGGCAACGGATGACAATGATACCCCTGTAACGCACGCACATCCGGTAGAGGAGCCTCAACATGACGAGGATTCTGCGTATGATGATGAACCAGAAAGTGATGCTGCGCCCTCATTGATGGATAGCCTGATTCACCCGTTCCTGATGCGTAACGATCAGCCGCTGCAAAAGCCAACCACGCCGTTGCCGACGTTGGAACTGCTCACGGCACCGCCGGAAAGTGAAGTGCCGGTAGACCATTTCGAGCTTGAGCAGACCGCGCGTCTGATTGAAGCGCGTCTGGCGGATTATCGTGTTACCGCCAGCGTAGTGGGCTACGATGCAGGGCCGGTGATCACCCGTTTTGAGCTGGATTTGGCTCCCGGCGTGAAAGCCGCGCGCATTTCCAATCTTTCTCGTGACCTGGCGCGCTCGCTGTCGGTTGTCGCGGTGCGCGTGGTGGAAGTGATCCCCGGTAAACCTTATGTCGGTCTCGAACTGCCGAATAAACTCCGCCACACCGTTTATCTGCGCGAAGTGCTCGATTGCAAGGCGTTCCGTGATAACCCGTCACCGCTGGCTGTGGTGCTGGGCAAAGACATTGCGGGTCAGCCGGTGGTGGCCGATCTGGCGCGTATGCCGCACTTGCTGGTGGCAGGGACGACCGGATCGGGTAAATCTGTCGGCGTGAACACCATGATCATCAGCATGCTGTATAAGGCGACGCCGCAAGACGTGCGCTTTATCATGATCGACCCCAAAATGCTGGAGCTGTCGGTCTATGAAGGCATTCCGCATCTGCTGACCGAAGTGGTCACCGACATGAAAGATGCGGCGAATGCGCTGCGTTGGTGCGTTGGTGAAATGGATCGTCGCTATAAGCTGATGTCGGCATTGGGCGTGCGTAATCTGGAAGGCTATAACGAGCGGGTGAAAGCGGCGGAAGCGATGGGGCGTCCGATCCCTGACCCGTTCTGGAAACCCAGCGACAGTATGGATACCACACCGCCGGTGCTGGAAAAATTACCTTTTATCGTGGTGATGGTGGATGAATTTGCCGATCTGATGATGGCGGTTGGCAAAAAGGTTGAAGAGCTGATTGCTCGTCTGGCGCAGAAAGCGCGCGCAGCCGGTATCCATCTGGTGCTGGCGACGCAGCGGCCTTCTGTGGATGTTATCACCGGCCTTATCAAGGCCAATATCCCGACGCGCATCGCCTTTACCGTGTCGAGCAAGATTGATTCACGTACCATTCTCGATCAGGGCGGCGCTGAATCGCTGCTGGGGATGGGGGATATGTTGTATATGGCGCCAAACTCCTCGATTCCGGTACGCGTGCACGGTGCGTTCGTTCGGGACCAGGAAGTGCATGCCGTGGTGCTGGACTGGAAAGCACGCGGGCGTCCACAGTACATTGACAATATCACCAGTGCCAGCGATGACGGTGAAGGCGGTAATCTGGAATTTGGCGGTGATGAAGAATTGGATCCGCTGTTCGATCAGGCCGTGGCCTTTGTTGTGGAAAAACGGCGAGCGTCCATTTCTGGCGTGCAACGCCAATTCCGCATCGGCTACAATCGTGCCGCGCGCATTGTGGAACAGATGGAAATGCAAGGCATCGTTAGCGCACCGGGGCATAATGGCAACCGAGATGTGTTGGCTCCGCCGCCCATGGACTGATGCCATTTACAGACAATTCGTCTACCGTATCGCGTGATTCTCTGGCAATAGTTATGGGTAGCACGGCGAGCAGTATGGCGTGCAGTACAACAGACGCAAAGTACGATAGTCAGACCGCGATGGCGGTCTTTTGAATCGACAGCAAAGGATGTAAATAATGAGAACAGGCTTAGTGGCAGGCGTGCTGATCGCCGGGATGACGTCCAGCGCGGTTTATGCCGATGCGGCGAGCGATTTACAGAGCCGACTGAATAAAGTGAACAGCTTCCACGCGACGTTCACCCAGAAAGTCACTAGCGCTGAAGGGACTGCGGTGCAGGAAGGTCAGGGTGAGCTTTGGCTGAAGCGACCGAATCTGTTCAACTGGAAGACTACCGCGCCGGATGAAAGCGTGCTGATCTCCGATGGTAAAACGCTGTGGTTCTATAACCCGTTCGTTGAACAGGTGACAGCAACCTGGCTGAAGGAAGCTACGGGTAATACCCCCTTTATGCTTATCACGCGTAATGATGCCAGCGAATGGGGCCAGTATAACGTGCGTCAGCAAGGGGATGACTTTGAGTTAACGCCGAAGGCCGCCAAGGGCAACCTGAAACAGTTTGCGATTAACGTCAATGCCAGCGGCACCATCAAGAGCTTTGTCGCGACGGAGCAGGATGGGCAGCGCAGCAGCTATACCCTGCAAAACCAGCAAAACGGCGCTGTGGATAGCAGCAAGTTTACCTTTACGCCGCCGAAAGGCGTGACGCTGGACGATCAACGCCAGTGAGGCCATCGTGAGTAACCTGTCGCTGGATTTTTCGGATAATAGTTTTCAGCCTCTGGCCGCCCGTATGCGGCCCGCTATGTTGGCGCAATATATCGGTCAACAGCATCTGCTTGGCGCCGGTAAGCCCTTGCCGCGAGCGATAGAGGCGGGGCAGTTACACTCCATGATTCTATGGGGGCCGCCCGGTACCGGAAAAACCACGCTGGCAGAACTGATCGGTCGCTATGGACACGCCGACGTGGAGCGAATCTCTGCCGTCACCTCTGGCATCAAAGAGATTCGCGAAGCGATAGAGCGTGCGCGGCAGAACCGCGATGCCGGGCGACGTACCATCCTGTTCGTGGATGAAGTGCATCGCTTCAACAAGAGTCAGCAGGATGCTTTTCTGCCACACATCGAAGACGGCACCATCACCTTCATTGGCGCGACCACCGAAAACCCGTCGTTTGAGCTTAATTCGGCGCTGCTGTCGCGTGCGCGCGTCTATTTATTGAAGGCACTCACCGCAGAAGATATCGAACAGGTGTTACAGCAGGCGATGACCGATACCGCACGAGGGTTTGGCGGGCAGAACATCGTATTGCCGCCAGAAACGCAGCGGTTGCTAGCGGAGCTGGTGAATGGCGATGCGCGACGCGCGTTGAACAGCCTGGAAATGATGGCGGATATGGCCGAGGTGGATGCGCAGGGCAACCGCGTGCTGACACCTGAATTACTGCACGAAGTGTCGGGCGAACGTAGTGCGCGCTTTGATAACAAAGGCGACCGCTACTATGACCTCATTTCTGCATTGCATAAATCGGTGCGAGGTTCCGCACCGGATGCCGCACTGTACTGGTATGCGCGTATCATTACTGCCGGTGGCGATCCGCTGTATGTTGCACGTCGTCTGTTGGCGATAGCCTCTGAAGATGTGGGCAATGCCGATCCGCGGGGAATGCAGGTGGCTATTGCCGCCTGGGATTGTTTCACCCGCGTGGGGCCGGCAGAAGGGGAACGCGCTATTGCCCAGGCGATTGTGTATTTGGCCTGCGCCCCCAAGAGTAATGCGGTCTACACCGCGTTTAAAGCGGCGATGCAGGATGCCAGAGAAAAACCGGATTACGACGTGCCGGAGCATTTGCGCAATGCGCCCACCAAACTGATGAAAGAGATGGGACTGGGTGCGGAATACCGCTATGCCCATGATGAACCTAATGCTTACGCGGCGGGTGAAGACTATTTCCCGCAAGCGATGGCGCAAACGCGCTACTATCAGCCAACCTCACGCGGTCTGGAAGCCAAAATTGGTGAAAAGCTGGCCTGGCTGACTGCACAGGATCAAAATAGCCCGACAAAACGCTACCGCTGAACTAGGCGTTGCGGTAAGGTTATAGGGTTCTTTTCTGCCGCGCGACGGGTGTTGCGCAACGTAAAATTTCACCAAAAAACATTAAAACAGGATTAGCATGCTCGATCCCAATTTACTGCGTAATGAGCTAGACGCAGTTGCCGAAAAGCTACTGGCTCGCAGAGGTTTTAAACTGGATGTAGACACGCTGCGTCAACAAGAAGAACGCCGCAAAGTGCTACAAGTAGAAACGGAAAGTCTGCAAGCAGAGCGTAACTCCCGATCGAAAGAGATCGGTGCGGCTAAAGCTCGTGGTGAAGATATCGAACCGTTGCGCCGCGAAGTGAATACCCTGGGTGAAAAGCTGGATACGGCCAAAGCCGAGCTGGATGCATTGCAAAATGCCATTCGTGAACTGGCGTTGACCATTCCGAATATGCCGGATGACGCTGTGCCGTTGGGCAAAGATGAGCATGATAATCAGGAAATCAGCCGCTGGGGTGAACCGCGTCAGTTTGATTTCCCGGTGCGCGATCACGTTGATTTAGGCGAACTGGCGAAAGGTGTCGATTTTGCCGCTGGTGTTAAATTGACCGGTGCGCGTTTCGTTGTCATGAAAGGGCAGATTGCTCGCCTGCACCGCGCACTGTCACAATTTATGCTGGATCTGCATACCGAACAGCACGGTTATCAGGAAGCCTACGTGCCTTATCTGGTTAACCACGCCACGCTGTACGGTACTGGCCAGTTGCCAAAGTTTGGTGAAGACCTGTTTCACACCAAGCCGTTGGATGAAGAAGCAGAAAGCAGCAATTATGCCCTGATCCCGACGGCAGAAGTGCCGTTGACCAATCTGGTGCGTGATGAAATTCTGGATGAAGATGCCCTGCCGATCAAAATGACGGCGCACACCCCATGCTTCCGTTCTGAAGCGGGTTCCTACGGTCGTGATACCCGTGGTCTGATCCGTATGCACCAGTTTGACAAAGTGGAGTTGGTGCAGATTGTGCGCCCGGAAGACTCCATGGATGCACTGGAAACATTGACGACCCATGCGGAAACCGTGTTGCAACTGCTGCAACTGCCTTATCGCAAGGTACTGCTGTGCACTGGTGACATGGGCTTTGGCTCAACCAAAACCTACGATCTGGAAGTGTGGCTGCCAGCGCAGAACACCTACCGTGAAATCTCTTCTTGCTCCAACATGGGGGATTTCCAGGCTCGACGCATGCAAGCGCGCTGCCGCAACAAAAGCGACAAGAAAACGCGTCTGGTGCATACGCTGAACGGTTCCGGTCTGGCGGTTGGGCGTACACTGGTTGCCGTGCTGGAAAACTATCAGCAGGCGGACGGGCGTATTGCCATTCCTGATGTGCTGCGTCCTTATATGAGCGGGTTGGAGTACATCGGTTAAACCCGTCGCTCTGCCGTCTTCAAAAGCGCCTTCCGGGGCGCTTTTTGTATTATGGTACCCCAGTATCACAAAACGTGCGGCCCGGGATTGCCCTCGTTGACTTTTAAACGCGCAGTGGCATGATGCGCACACACTTCCTTGTTGTATTGGTTACCCACGCCCACTATGTCTGCTTTTTCTCGCCCAGTGCTGTTATTGCTCTGCGGCCTTATGCTGCTTACGGTTTGTATCGCTGTACTGAATACGCTGGTTCCGTTATGGCTTAACTATCAGCATGCCTCCGTGTGGCAGGTGGGCGTCGTGGGGTCAGCCTATTTTGCGGGTAACTTGCTGGGGACATTGCTGGCAGGACGCTTGATCCTCCGTCACGGGTTTAACCGCAGCTACTATCTGGCCGCTTTACTGTTTGGTTTGGCCACGCTGGGGCTACTGTTTTCTACGGACGTAATCAGCTGGTTGGTATGGCGTTTTGTCGCAGGCATAGGTTGTGCGCTGATATGGGTTGTGGTGGAAAGTGCGCTGTTGTGCAGCGGCTCATCCACGCACCGAGGTCAACTGCTGGCAGCTTATATGGTGGCCTATTATCTGGGTAGCGTCGTTGGCCAGATCTATGTCGGCCTGCTGCCAACCGCTGTCGCGAGTGTTATTCCCTGGATGGTCATGCTGATTGTGCTTGCCGTATTGCCGCTGCTGTGTACCCGTTTACCGCGTCTGGTGCAGCCGGATCATCCGGTTCATGTGGGGAAAATGCTGCGTAAACGCAGTGCGCGTCTGGGCATCCACGGTTGTGTGATTTCCGGCGTAATCCTGGGGTCGCTGTATGGGTTGATGCCGCTTTATCTCTCCCACAGTGGCACCAGCGATGCCGACGTGGGGTATTGGATGGCGCTGTTGATTGGTGCCGGTATTGTCGGTCAATGGCCAGTGGGGCGCATGGCAGATCGCTATGGGCGCTTACTGGTGCTGCGCGTGTTGGTGTTTGCCGTTATTGTCGCCTGCGTTGCACTACTGAGCGTTGGACATCTGGTCATGGCGCCTGCGCTGTTTTTACTGGGCGGCGCGGGATTTACACTGTATCCGGTAGCCATGTCCTGGGCGTGCGAAAAGGTGCGTCATGACGAACTGGTGGCGATGAACCAGTCATTGTTGCTCAGTTACACCGTCGGCAGTCTGGTGGGGCCCAGTATGGCTGCCGCGCTGATGCAAACCTATTCTGACCGCGTGCTGTTTGTGCTGATTGCAGCGGTATCGTTGGTTTATCTGGTCATGCTGCTGAAGAAAAGCGATCGCCACCCCAAACCGTTGGCGGCGTAATATAGAGCCCCACGCTTCCCAAATGGGTCGCGTGGGGAGGACATCAGTAAATCACTTTATGCCCGTAGCTTTGCAGTATGGACTGAACGCGGTTCATGGTATCGGCTTTCGGCGGTTTAACACCATCCAGCTTATACTCTTCCCCCATAGCGACCCATTTATGCTTGCCCAACTCGTGGTAAGGCAGTAATTCGATTTTCTCGATGTTGGTCATGTCTTTGGTGAATTCACCCAGCAGGTGCGCTGAGGCATCATCATCCGACCAACCGGGGACGACGACGTAGCGAATCCAGGTGCGCTGATTGCGCTTGGCTAAATAGCGGGCGAATTCCAGCGTACGGTGATTGGAAACCCCCACCAGATTCTGGTGAATACTGTCATCCATCTGTTTTAAATCGAGCATCACCAGATCGGTCACATCCAACAGTTCATCAATCACCGGATCGTAGCGGCGCACGAAACCATTGGTGTCGAGGCAGGTATTGATGCCTTCTGCCTGACAGGCGCGGAACCAGTCGCGCACGAATTCAGCCTGAAGAATGGCTTCGCCGCCCGATGCGGTAACACCACCGCCCGAGGCATTCATAAAGTGGCGATAGGTCACCACCTCTTTCATCAGATCCTCAACCACGATCTCCTTGCCGCCGTGGGTATCCCAGGTATCGCGGTTATGGCAATACAGGCAGCGCATCAGGCATCCCTGAAAGAAAACGATGAAACGAATACCGGGACCATCTACGGTTCCGCAGGATTCATAGGAGTGAATGCGACCGATCAGTGACATTGCAAGTATTTCTCCAAATGTGGCCGTTCAATAGCAGCCGGTGTTAACACGAACGGGGAAATGCAACGGTATGCCGACGTCATGTAGGACGTGTAATAAACGAACGGAAAACCGTCTCGCCGATATCGTGTTGAATCTGTTTTGCCAGCTCGCCACGGTGTAAGGAGCGGGCTGGCAAAACAGGTTATCAGTGCGGGGGTGAGAAAAAGGCCCCACCGGGGTGGAGCCTTTATTTTACGCCTTTTCAGTCAGTCAGGGAAATTACATTGACTGAGTGAAAGTACGGGTAATCACGTCTTGCTGCTGTTCTTTGGTCAGCGAGTTGAAACGCACGGCATAACCAGAAACACGGATGGTCAACTGCGGATATTTTTCCGGGTGTTCCATCGCATCCAACAGCATTTCACGGTTCATCACGTTCACGTTCAGGTGTTGACCACCTTCGATGCTGGATTCGTGGTGGAAGTAACCGTCCATCAGACCCGCCAGGTTGGTCTTACGCACGTCATCATCTTTACCCAATGCGTTAGGTACGATGGAGAAGGTGTAAGAAATACCGTCTTTCGCGTAGGCGAACGGCAGTTTAGCAACGGAAGTCAGAGAGGCAACGGCACCTTTCTGGTCACGACCGTGCATCGGGTTAGCACCCGGTCCGAACGGTGCACCAGCGCGACGGCCATCCGGTGTGTTACCGGTTTTCTTACCATATACCACGTTAGAGGTGATGGTCAGAACAGACTGCGTCGGGGTAGCACCACGGTAGGTGGTCAGTTTCTGAATTTTCTTCATGAAACGTTCTACCAGGTCACACGCCAGGTCATCAACGCGCGGATCGTTGTTACCGAACTGCGGGTATTCGCCTTCGATGTCGAAGTCGATGGCCAGGCCATCTGCATCACGAATCGGTTTAACTTTCGCGTATTTGATGGCAGACAGGGAGTCAGCAGCAACGGACAGACCGGCGATACCACATGCCATGGTACGGAACACGTCACGATCGTGCAGCGCCATCAGCGATGCTTCGTAGCTGTATTTGTCGTGCATGTAGTGGATGATGTTCAATGCAGTGACATACTGCTTGGCCAGCCAATCCATGAAATGGTCCATACGGTCCATTACCACGTCAAAGTCCAGCACATCGCCTTTGATCGGTTCAGATTTCGGACCAACCTGCATCTTCAGTTTTTCGTCCACGCCGCCGTTAATAGCATACAGCATGGTTTTCGCCAGGTTGGCACGCGCACCGAAGAACTGCATTTGCTTACCGATAACCATCGGGCTAACGCAACAAGCGATAGCATAATCATCGCTGTTGAAGTCAGGACGCATCAGATCGTCGTTCTCGTATTGCAGAGAAGAGGTATCGATGGACACTTTCGCTGCATACTTTTTGAAGTTCAGCGGCAGTTTTTCAGACCACAGGATAGTGATGTTCGGTTCCGGAGACGGCCCCATGGTGTACAGGGTGTTCAGGAAACGGAAGCTGTTTTTGGTAACCAGAGTACGACCGTCCAGGCCCATACCGGCCAGGGATTCAGTTGCCCAGATCGGGTCACCGGAGAACAGTTCATCGTATTCAGGCGTACGCAGGAAGCGCACCATACGCAGTTTCATCACCAGGTGGTCGATCAGTTCCTGTGCATCTTGCTCAGTGATTTTACCGGCTTTCAGGTCACGTTCGATGAAGATATCCAGGAAGCTGGATACACGACCGAAGGACATGGCAGCACCGTTCTGAGATTTAACCGCAGCCAGGTAGCCGAAGTAAGTCCATTGAACGGCTTCTTTTGCATTGGTCGCTGGACCAGAGATATCGCAGCCGTATTTGGCAGCCATTTCTTTGATCTGAGACAGCGCATGATGCTGGTCAGCAATCTCTTCACGCAGACGAATTGTCGCTTCCAGGTCTTCACCGTTTTCCAGTTTGGATTGCAGAGAAGTAAACTGAGCGAATTTGTCTTTCATCAGGTAGTCGATACCGTACAGCGCAACGCGACGGTAGTCACCGATGATACGGCCACGGCCATAAGCATCCGGCAGACCGGTCAGCACGCCAGATTTACGGCAGCGCAAGATATCCGGAGTGTAAACATCGAATACGCCCTGGTTATGGGTTTTGCGGTATTCGGTGAAGATTTTTTTCAGTTGCGGATCCAGTTCACGGCCATAAACCTTACAGGAACCTTCAACCATTTTGATGCCGCCAAACGGAATCAGCGCACGTTTCAACGGCGCGTCAGTTTGCAGACCAACGATTTGTTCCAGGCTCTGGTCGATATAACCGGCGTCATGAGAGGTGATGGTGGCTGCAACGTTGGTATCGAAGTCAACCGGCGCGTGAGTGCGGTTTTCTTGTTTGATACCTTCCATAACAGCATCCCACAGCTTGGTGGTTGCCGGAGTAGCGCCAGCCAGGAAGGACTCGTCACCTTCATACGGTGCGTAGTTCTTCTGAATGAAGTCACGTACGTTGACGCCATTCTGCCATTCACCCGCGCTAAAACCTTCCCACGCGTTAGCCAATTTTTCATTCAGTTCGGTCATATTACACCTACCTTTGGTTTGGAATTCATAACCCGATTTGCAGTCGGCGACAGATTAATGTTTGTCGCCACCGCGCAAATAAATAACCCAATATGTTAACCCTACCAGAAAACCGCCGCCGACGATGTTGCCAAGCGTGACAGGAATCAGGTTGTCCACGATAAAGTTGTGGAGGGTAAGGTGCTCAAAGTGGGACGGCGCTTTGCCAATGGCTTCCCAAAATTCGGGCGCCGCGAAATTCTTGATAACGATCCCCATGGGGATCATAAACATATTAGCAATACTGTGCTCAAAGCCGCTGGCAACGAACATACCCACCGGCAGGATCATTGCGAACATTTTGTCTGTCAGCGTCCGGCCTGAGTAGCTCATCCATACCGCCAGACAAACCATCAGGTTAGCCAGCACCCCGAGGCAAAACGCTTCAACAAAAGTGTGTTCCACTTTGTGCTCTGCGGTTTGCAGGACATTCAGGCCCCATGCACCGTTGGCGACCATGTGCTCACCGGCAAACCAGATCAGGGCGACAAAAAACAGTGCGCCGAACAGGTTGCCCACATAGACGTTACACCAGTTGCAGGCCAGTTGCTTCCAGGTGATGCGGCCGCTTGCCTTGGCAATCACTGTTAATACCGTTGAGGTAAACAGGTCAGCGCCGCAGACAACCACCAGCATCAGGCCGAGTGAGAAGCAAATCCCACCAATCAGTTTAGCCATGCCGTAAGGCATAGACGCGGAACCGGTTGTGGCTGTGATATAAAAAACGAAGGCGATAGAAATAAAAACACCAGCAGTAATCGCCAAAAAAAACGTAGTCAGGGGTTGTTTCGTAGCTTTATAGACACCAGCATCTTCAGCGACTTTCGCCATGGCTGCTGGTAGTAAAAGTGTAAAGGGGTTGTCAGCTTTCACACTAACGTTCTCCAAGATTTATCCGCGAGGGAATACTAACAAAGCAGTATAAAGCAAAATTTGACTTGGATCATATCGTGAAAATTTAGTGGGGTGAAACCCCTCAGCGATCTACACCAAAGTTTAATTAAGTAATTGAAATTATTAAAGAAAAAATATTTTAAAAATTATAAAAAGAGTTGAATGTAGGGGGTAGAATACCGTGAAAAAGAGTTAAATGATATGCGTTTTTGTATCATTTCGGTGTTATGGGTTGCTGCAAATTAATTAAAAATTCACCATTTAATAACAATAAGTGCAATATTCTTCATTTTCTACGAAATGCCGAATTATTCGAATTATGCAGCGATAAGATAATTGGATGATGAAATTTGGTGTGTTGCTGGAAAATTGATCGAAAAAAGCAAGGTTATCGCTAGAGATCACTACTGTGTGAATGCTCCCCGGCGTTAACCGGGGAGGACGGGCGAGACGGCATTAGCCCCAGAAACGACGCTTCGCCGCTTGCAGTTTCTCGTAAGCCGCCAGCAGCGATTGATGTGCGGGCAATGTGGAGAAGGTGTCATCGACGTCAAACAGCCCGTAGAAACACTGCTCACCGGCAATCGCTGCGCTCGCGGCGTCGACGGTGTCGCTGCCGTACATTTTCACAAACGCATCGTAATACTGTGAGGGCTCGCGCTCTTCGTCCAATGCCAGCGTCAACAGCGTCTGCAAACAGCGGTAGTAGTTGCTGCGCGATGGGCTGAAGACGGAGCCGTTGAAATCCTGCGTCCATTCAGACCAGATTAATGCCTGCTCCAGATCGCCGCCTGCCAGTGCCAGCATCGCTTTTAATTCACCGATGCGCAGCGTGAGCCAGCCGTTATCCTTGCCGGTTGCCAGCCCCAACAATTCGCGCACGCGGGTGAAGTCATCGAAACCTTCATCATCCAACTGGGTAATCAGATCGAGATACGCCTGTTTTTCCCACTTGCTGCCGGGCAGGGAGAGAATAGTCTCGCGTAAATGCACACCCATATTGTTGTTTGCCAACAGCAAATCGTCTGCCGGATAAATGTCGGACATGCCCGGCACGATAATGCGGCACGCGTAAACAGACAGGTGCTCGTAATCGGCGATGTACACCTCTTTGTGCTCTTTGTGGAAAATCGCCATCAAGGTAGCAAACTCCTGCTCGGTGCTGCCTTTAAAGCTCCAGTCGACAAAGGGATAATCCGCGTCAGTTTTAAACAAGTCCCACGAGATCAAACCGCTGGAATCGATAAAGTGGGTTTCCAGATTGGCATGATCCGCCACATCATCATTGTCGAAGCTCGGCGGGGTAAACACATCGAGATCTTTCAACCCGCGTCCTTGCAGCAGTTCGGTGACGGTACGCTCCAGCGCGACGCCGAAATCCGGGTGCGCACCGAAAGAGGCGAAGCAGGTGCCGTTGCTGGGGTTAAACAGCACCACGCAGATCACCGGATAATTACCGCCCAGCGAGGCGTCATAGGCAAGGATCGGGAACCCTTCTTTTTCCAGCGTGGCGATGGCCTCCACCACGCCCGGATAACGTTGCAACACGCTGTCTGGGATGGTTGGCAGGCTGATGGCTTCAGCAATAATACGGTTCTTGATGTGGCGTTCGAACACCTCAGACAAACCCTGCACACGCGCTTCATTGGCGGTGTTACCTGCGGACATCCCGTTGGAAACGTAGAGGTTACCAATGATATTCATCGGGATATAGACGGTGGTGTCATCGGATTGACGGGTAAACGGCAGGGCGCAGATGCCACGTTCGTCGTTGCCAGATTGCAGATCCACCAGCATGCTGGCGCTTAATTCGTTCTCAGGATCGTAAAAGGCGCGCAGGTGATCATCCAGAATTCCGGGCGGCAAGCTGTCATCGTCCGGCAGCGGGAACCACTGCTCGTTCGGATAGTGTACGAAATCACCGTTAGCAATTGATTTGCCCAGATAGAAATCGGCAAAGAAGTAGTTGGTGGAAAGACGCTCGAAATATTCACCCAAGGCTGAGGCCAGAGCGGCTTTCTTGCTGGCGCCTTTGCCGTTGGTAAAACATAGCGGGCAGTCTTTGTCGCGAATATGCACGGACCAGACGTTAGGCACCGGGTTCAGCCAGGAGGCTTCTTCGATGTTGAACCCCAGGTCACGGAGTTGTTGTTGAAAACGGGCGATGGAGTCTTCCAGGGCGGCGTCTTTGCCTGGGATGAACGTTTGGCTCATGATTGTCACTTTTCTCTTTTATGGGACGTGCATCATACGGACTTTTCACGGACAACTCCACGCCGTCGCCGTGCGGGTTTTATACGGGAAAGCGTAATAAGGATTGCAGCGGGAAGGAGCCAGTGATAAAAACAAATGATGACGGTTGCTGCAAAAAACCATGATGGCTGCTGCAAATAGCCAATATGGTTGTTGCAAAAAATCATAATAGTCGCTGTAAAACAGACAAAACGTTAAAAATAGTCGTACTAAACACGTGGTGAGGGGAAATGACACAAGTTTTCAATTTTAGCGCCGGTCCAGCCATGCTGCCGGTTGAAGTGCTGCGTCGTGCTGAGCAAGAGTTGTGTAACTGGCGTGGGCTGGGAACATCCGTAATGGAAATCAGCCACCGCAGTAAAGAATTTATGCAGGTGGCGGCGGAAGCCGAGCAGGATCTGCGCGATCTGTTAAAGATCCCCTCCAACTACAAAGTGCTGTTCTGCCAAGGGGGCGCACGCGCACAGTTTGCTGCTGTGCCGCTTAACCTGCTGGGTGACAGCACCAAAGCTGACTATATCGACGGCGGCTATTGGGCGCACAGTGCGATTAACGAAGCGGAAAAATACTGCAAACCGAACGTTATCGACGTGAAAACCCGCATTGACGGCCTGCGCGCTGCCAAACCGATGCGTGAATGGGCGCTGTCTGACGACGCAGCCTTTGTGCACTACTGCCCGAATGAAACCATTGATGGTTTGGCCATTGAAGAAACCCCTGACTTTGGTGATAAGATTGTGGTCGCTGACTTCTCCTCCAGCATCCTGTCCTGTCCGATCGATGTCAGCCGTTTCGGCGTGATTTATGCTGGCGCGCAGAAAAACATTGGCCCTGCCGGGTTAACCTTGGTGATTGTACGCGATGACCTGCTGGGTAAATCCAACAGCGTGCTGCCGTCGGTGCTGGATTACAAAACGCTGGCCGACAACGACTCCATGTACAACACGCCGCCGACCTTCGCCTGGTACCTTTCTGGCATGGTATTTAAATGGCTGAAAGAGCAGGGTGGCCTGGTGGAAATGGAAAAACGCAATCGCGAGAAAGCCGATCACCTGTATGGCGCTATCGACAGCAGCGATTTCTACCGCAATGACGTGCTGGCCGCCAACCGCTCACGCATGAACGTGCCGTTCCTGCTCGGTGACGACGCGCTGGATAAACTGTTCCTGGAAGAGTCCAAAGCGGCTGGGTTGCATGCGCTGAAAGGCCACCGTGTAGTGGGAGGGATGCGAGCGTCTCTGTACAACGCGATGCCGCTGGCCGGTGTGCAGGCGTTGACCGCTTTTATGGCGGATTTTGAACGCCGCCACGGCTAATAACGTCGCCTGCAACGCCGTGGTTTGACCGCGACGTTGCAGGTCGTACCCTTGGTGGTATCGTTGCCGCAGCGCGTAAAGCGGCAACCTGTTTTCAGTAAACCCCGGTTTGCGCCGGGGTTTGTTATGTTGATGACCGGAGTTAAGAGTTACATGCAGGAATCCCTTACCCTACAGCCTATTTCCCTGATCGATGGTGTGATTAACCTTCCCGGTTCGAAAAGCGTCTCTAACCGTGCCTTGCTGCTGGCCGCATTGGCAACGGGGACGACGCGTTTGAAAAACCTGCTCGATAGCGATGACGTTCGCCACATGCTGGACGCGTTGCAACTGTTAGGCGTGCAATATCAGCTTTCACCCAGCCGCACTGAGTGCGATGTCACCGGTATTGGTGGACCATTCACCGCGTCGCAACCGTTAGAACTGTTTCTCGGCAACGCGGGCACAGCAATGCGTCCGCTGGCTGCCGCCTTGTGCTTGACGCAGGGTGATATTGTTTTGACCGGCGAGCCGCGTATGAAAGAGCGACCGATCGGTCACCTGGTGGATGCGCTGCGCCAAGGCGGTGCGACCATCGACTACCTTGAGCAGACTAACTATCCGCCATTGCGCCTGCACGGCGGTTTCCAGGGCGGTGAGATCGCCGTGGATGGTAGCGTCTCCAGCCAGTTCCTGACCGCGTTGCTGATGACAGCGCCGGTGGCGAGCAAAGACACCCGCATCAGTATCAAAGGCGATCTGGTGTCCAAGCCCTATATCGATATCACGCTGCGCATGATGAAAGATTTTGGCGTCGACGTGCACAACGAGAATTACCAGCACTTCAGCGTACAGGGCAACCAGCAATATCGCGCACCGGGTGAGTATCTGGTGGAAGGCGATGCCTCCTCCGCCTCCTATTTCCTGGCGGCGGCAGCCATTAAAGGCGGAACGGTCCGTGTTACGGGCGTGGGGCGCAACAGCGTGCAGGGCGATATCCGTTTTGCGGACGTGCTGGAAAAAATGGGTGCCATTATCCGTTGGGGCGATGACTATATCGAATGTCAGCGCGGTGAGCTGCATGCCATCGATATGGACATGAACCATATCCCCGATGCGGCCATGACCATCGCCACGACAGCGCTGTTTGCCGAGGGCGGCACCACGACGCTGCGCAATATCTACAATTGGCGCGTAAAAGAGACTGACCGTCTCGCGGCCATGGCGACTGAGCTGCGCAAAGTCGGTGCAACGGTGGAAGAGGGGAACGATTATATTCGCATTACGCCTGCCCCTCAGTTACGTTTTGCCGAGATAGGCACCTACAACGATCACCGTATGGCAATGTGCTTCTCGCTGGTGGCATTATCCGATACGCCAGTGACCATTCTCGATCCCAAATGTACGGCAAAAACTTTCCCGGACTATTTTCAACAGTTGGCGCGTCTGAGCCACGGTTAATAACCGGGCGGGGTTGCCCTTTTCCTGTAGGGCGGGCATAGGCCCGCCCTCAGTTTTGCAAGGCATCTTCTGAAATTTTATCTTTCTCCGGGTGTTAGGTTAACGGTTTTGCTCGTTGGCGCGTATAATGAGGCACCGTAAGTCCTAACAGACCCGCGGTTGACCTGAGTAATAGGAGAAAGAGATGGCAGTAACGGCACCGGTAATAACGGTTGATGGGCCGAGTGGCGCAGGCAAGGGAACGCTGTGCAAGGCGTTGGCAGAAACATTGCAGTGGAATTTGTTGGACTCGGGCGCGATTTATCGCGTGCTCGCCTTGGCTGCCTTACATCATCAGGTTGATATCGGTTCAGAAGAAGCGTTAGTGCCGTTGGCATCGCACCTTGACGTGCGTTTCGTTGCGCAAGACGGGCAACTGAAAGTGATTTTGGAAGGCGAGGACGTCAGTAACGAAATTCGTAATGAAACGGTCGGTAACACCGCCTCGCAGGCGGCTGCGTTTCCGCGCGTGAGAGAAGCCTTATTGCGCCGTCAGCGCGCGTTTCGAGATGCGCCGGGGCTGGTGGCGGACGGTCGCGATATGGGAACCGTGGTGTTCCCCGATGCGCCTGTGAAGATTTTTTTGGATGCCAGCGCGGAAGAACGCGCACAACGACGCATGCTACAGTTGCAGGAAAAAGGCTTTAGTGTTAACTTTGAACGTCTTTTGTCCGAGATAAAAGAACGGGATGCGCGCGATCGGAATCGTCCGGTAGCACCGTTAATCCCCGCCGCAGACGCGCTGGTGTTGGATTCTACCGATATGTCTATCGATGACGTTATTGCGAAATCGCTCACTTATGCGCGTGAAATCCTTGCTCAATCACAGCGTTGATTGAGGCGCGGTATAGTATTGTTTTTTTAACCTTGTTGTAAGGATAACAGCAGGGCATGTGAAACAACCCCATCAAGCAGGATGCCAGATGGACGTTAAATTGAAACCCTTAAGATTAACAACATGACTGAATCTTTTGCTCAACTCTTTGAAGAATCGCTGAAAGAAATCGAAACTCGTCCGGGTTCCATCGTTCGCGGCGTTGTCGTTGCTATTGATAAAGATATCGTACTGGTTGACGCCGGTCTGAAATCTGAATCTGCCATTCCGGTAGAGCAATTCAAAAACGCACAAGGCGAACTCGAAATCCAGGTGGGTGACGAAATTGACGTTGCCCTGGACGCGGTAGAAGACGGTTTCGGCGAGACCCTGCTGTCTCGTGAGAAAGCGAAACGCCACGAAGCCTGGCTGATGCTGGAAAAAGCCTACGAAGAAGCTGCGACCGTTACCGGTGTTATCAACGGTAAAGTGAAAGGTGGCTTCACGGTTGAACTGAACGGCATCCGTGCGTTCCTGCCGGGTTCTCTGGTTGACGTTCGCCCGGTTCGCGATACGCTGCACCTGGAAGGCAAAGAGCTTGAGTTTAAAGTGATCAAGCTGGATCAGAAACGCAACAACGTTGTCGTTTCCCGCCGTGCCGTTATCGAATCCGAGAACAGCGCTGAGCGCGATCAACTGCTGGAAAACCTGCAAGAAGGCATGGAAGTTAAAGGTATCGTTAAGAACCTCACTGACTACGGTGCATTCGTTGACCTGGGTGGCGTTGATGGTCTGCTGCATATCACTGATATGGCGTGGAAACGCGTTAAGCATCCGAGCGAAATCGTCAATGTTGGCGATGAGATCACTGTAAAAGTGCTGAAATTCGACCGCGAACGTACTCGTGTGTCCCTGGGCCTGAAACAGCTGGGCGAGGATCCGTGGGTTGCTATCGCTAAGCGCTACCCGGAAAACACCCGTCTGACCGGCCGTGTGACCAACCTGACTGATTACGGCTGCTTCGTAGAAATCGAAGAAGGCGTTGAAGGTCTGGTACACGTATCCGAAATGGATTGGACCAACAAAAACATCCATCCGTCCAAAGTGGTTAACGTGGGCGACGTGGTTGAAGTTATGGTTCTGGATATCGACGAAGAACGTCGTCGTATCTCTCTGGGCCTGAAACAATGCAAATCCAACCCGTGGCAGCTGTTCGCTGAAACCCACAACAAGGGTGACCGCGTAGAAGGTAAGATCAAGTCTATCACTGACTTTGGTATCTTCATCGGTCTGGATGGCGGTATCGATGGTCTGGTACACCTGTCTGACATCTCTTGGAACGTGGCTGGCGAAGAAGCCGTTCGCGAATACAAGAAAGGTGACGAAATCGCCGCTGTTGTTCTGCAAGTTGACGCAGAGCGCGAGCGTATCTCCCTGGGCGTTAAGCAACTGGCGGAAGACCCGTTCAATAACTATCTGTCACTGAACAAAAAAGGTGCGATCGTAACGGGTAAAGTCACTGCTGTTGACGCAAAAGGTGCTACAGTTGAATTAGCCGATGGCGTTGAAGGTTACCTGCGCGCTTCTGAAGCCTCTCGTGACCGTGTAGAAGACGCTACGCTGGTTCTGAACGTAGGCGATGAAGTTGAAGCCAAATACACCGGTGTTGATCGTAAAAACCGTGTTGTAAGCCTGTCTGTACGTGCGAAAGACGAAGCGGATGAAAAAGACGCTATCGCTACCGTAAATAACAAACAGGAAGAAGGTAACTTCTCCAGCGCAATGGCTGAAGCGTTCAAAGCCGCTAAAGGCGAGTAATAGGGTGGAGTGAGTCGGTCATGCGGTCGGCTCATTCTGTTACGGTAGTAAGTCAATCGTGGCTATCCAATATTGATATAACCACGCACTTGGAGGAATTATGACCAAGTCTGAACTGATCGAAAGACTTGCTGGACAGCAATCTCATATCCCGGCCAAGGTGGTTGAGGATGCAGTGAAAGAGATGCTCGAGCAGATGGCGGCAACGCTGGCTGATGGTGATCGCATTGAGATCCGAGGGTTCGGCAGTTTTTCACTTCACTACCGTGCACCACGCGTTGGACGCAATCCGAAAACCGGTGAAAAGGTGGAACTGGAAGGTAAATACGTTCCCCACTTCAAACCAGGTAAAGAACTGCGCGATCGTGCAAATATTTATGGCTGATACGCCGAGATAATCTGTACGGAACACCGTGGTATTACTTGCAACAGACTGTAATGTCTGGTTTTTTCGAAAGGCATCCGTTAAAGGATGCCTTTTTTATTGCCCGTAAATTCAACTATCTTGCAATCGTTGTCAATATTGCGAGGTTTCCGCCAAAAGCGTAACGCGCTGATAAACCCATTTGTTACGCCAACCGATAACCTTATTAAGTCTATGGTTTACTTTGTAAGGGAATATCATGTTGAAAAATATATCGATTCGTACAGGGTTATTAGCGTTGCTTGGGGTGATGGCCGCACTGTTGCTGCTGGTAAGCGCCACGGGAATCATTGCCATCAATAAAAGTTACGATGCGCTCGTGGTGCTAAATCGTATTCAGGGTGTGGAGTTGGGCAATCTGGCGAGCAGTAACACCAATATGCAGCGTGTGCGCGTAGCGGCGTCTTTTGCTATTCGCGCGTTGGAAACGCAGCAGTGGGATGATGCCATGGCGGCGGCGGGCCGTTCTGGACAATATGCCATTGCCGCGAAAGAGGATTTAGACCGTTTTTTTGCTGCAACCCAGGGCACCGGGCAGGGAGAAATCTTGGCTAAGGATATTGCACAAGCCTATAAAAATTATTATGAAAATGGCATTTTACCGATGCTTGATGCGTTAAAAAATCGAGATATTGAGCGCTATTACCAGTATCAGGTCACTCAGCTAAAACAGCTCGGGACGGTATTTGATAAAGCCAACAAAACCTATTTCGACTATGCCCAACAGGCTGGCGTTAATCAGCTTACGCAGGCTTCAGAAGGTCGGGTGCGTATGCTGTGGCTTATTAGTGCGTGTTGCGCCGCTGTCGTAGTGTTGATTGTGCTGTCATGGTTGATGTTGCGTGCGCTGCTGCTCAAACCGCTCACCAGCGCCATCAACCACCTGGAATTTGTCGCGGCGGGGGATTTAACCCAAACGTTGCCCGCGTCGGCGAAGAATGAACTGGGTCGATTAAACAGCGCCTTGCACGATATGCAACAGTCATTATCAGACTCAGTGGTACGAGTACGGGAAGCCAGCGAGCAAATAGACGTAGGCAGCCGTGAACTGGCGCAGGGCAATGAAGATTTATCACGCCGTACCGAGGAGTCCGCTGCGTCGTTACAGGAAACTGCGGCCAGCATGGAGCAACTGACGGCTACGGTGCGTAACAATGCGGACAACGCGCGCCAGGGGCATGCGTTAGCGGAAGATGTGGCGCAAACGGCGCAGCAGGGCAACAAAGTAGTACAGGAAGTAATGGCGAAAATGCAGGAGATTGCAACCAGCGCCAACAGCATTGGCAATATTCTCGGTGTGATTGACGGCATTGCGTTCCAAACCAACATACTGGCGTTGAACGCCGCCGTGGAAGCCGCGCGTGCGGGTGAACAAGGGCGTGGTTTTGCGGTAGTGGCAAACGAAGTAAGAACGCTGGCGCAGCGCAGTGCGCAAGCGTCAAAAGAGATTCATGCGCTGATCGTGGCTTCCAATACGCGCGTCAACGAAGGATCCAACCTGACGGCACAGGCCAGTGAAACCATGTCCGCCATTTCAACGCAGATTATTAACGTTAATGCGCTGATGAAGGAAATCGCGCAGGCATCCCAGGAACAGAGCCACGGTATCGATCAGGTTAATATCGCGGTGACGCAGATGGAAGTGGTTGCGCAGCAAAATGCATCGTTGGTAGAGGAAGCGACGATGGCAACCCGCTCGCTGGAGGATCAGTCAAGGCAACTGATTTTGGCGATGGATACCTTTAAAGTGCGGCGTATACAACCGTTGCCGGGAACCACATTGTCATCATCGGCGCTGCTGACACACGCGTCGCTATAGAGTGCTACTGAGTGGCAAAAGGGAAATTCCGGGCCAGGCCGGAACTTCCCTTGCGGGGATGGTACTATTTGGTATGACGCGCTTTCAGGCGACCAATAATGGTTGCCAGATCCAGTTCCTGATCCTGCAATAACACCAGCAGGTGATACATCAAATCAGCGGCTTCGTTAGTCAACTCTTCGGTATCGTGTACGGTGGCTGCCAGTGCGGTCTCCAGCCCTTCTTCGCCGACTTTCTGCGCAATGCGTTTGGTGCCGCTGGCATACAGTTTTGCCGTATATGAGCTGGCAGGGTCGGCCTGTTTGCGGCTTGCTAACAATTGCTCAAGCTGATGCAGAAACAACCACTCGTGCTGCGCCGGGGCAAAACAGCTGCTGGTGCCTTGGTGGCAGGTCGGACCGATGGGATTCGCCAGCACCAGCAGGCTGTCATTGTCACAGTCTGGCGTAATGCTCACTACGTTAAGGAAGTGGCCGGAAGATTCTCCCTTGGTCCACAGCCGTTGTTTCGTGCGGGAATAAAAGGTGACCTTGCCGCTCTGCTCAGTCGTTTCCAGCGCCGCCTGATTCATGTACCCCAGCATCAATACTTCGCCGGATACCGCATGTTGCACAATGGCGGGGATCATCCCGTCGGTTTTTTCCCAATCAAGTTGGGCTCTCTGTTGTTGGCTTAACACGCTCTGATCTCCACACCTTGTTGCTTAAGGTATTGCTTTAATTCGCCAATATTGATGATTTGCTTATGGAATACTGAAGCAGCCAGCGCACCGTCTACCTGAGCCTGCTCAAAGGCGTGTAAAAAGTGCTCCGGCGTACCGGCCCCGCCAGAGGCGATCAAAGGAACATGGCAGCGTTCGCGCACCAATTTCAGCTGTTCCAGATCGTAACCGTTGCGCACGCCATCCTGATTCATCATGTTCAGCACAATTTCGCCGGCACCGCGCTGTTGCACTTCCTGCACCCAATCCAGCGTTTCCCACTGGGTAACTCGGGTGCGAGTTTCATCACCGGTATACTGATTCACATGATAACGCCCGGTAGCGCTGTCATACCAGGTATCGATACCCACCACGATGCACTGCACGCCATAACGGTCGGCAAGGCGGGTGATCAAGGTAGGATCGGCCAACGCCGGGGAATTGATTGAAATTTTATCGGCACCAAATGAGAGGATTTGTCCGGCATCTTCGACGCTTTTGATACCACCGGCTACGCAGAAGGGGATATCGATCACTTCTGCCACGCGGGATACCCAGCTTTTATCGACCACACGCCCGTCAGACGACGCAGTGATATCGTAAAAGACCAATTCGTCTGCGCCTTCCTGCGCATAACGCTGTGCTAACGGAACGATATCGCCGATGATTTCGTGGTTGCGAAACTGCACCCCTTTTACCACCTGACCGTCACGCACGTCGAGACAGGGAATTATCCGTTTTGCCAGCATGCGATAGCCTCCGTTACATTGAATTTGCCTTCGAGCAACGCTCGTCCGACGATTACGCCTTGCACACCGCTGCCGCGCAGATTAGCAATATCCTGCAATCCGCCAATGCCGCCAGAAGCCTGGAACGCAATCTGCGGATAACGTTGGCACACCGCGCGATAGAGTTCCACGTTGGAACCGCTCAGCGTACCGTCTCGGGAAATGTCGGTACACAGTACGTGTTTCAGACCAACGGGCTGATATTGTTCGATAACCTGTTCCAGCGTGACACCGGAATTTTCCTGCCAGCCACTGATGGCAACCTGTTTGGCGCCTGCGTTATCGATACGCACGTCGAGCGCCAGCACCAAAGCATCAGCACCGTAACGGGTAAACCACGCCTGTACCAACTCAGGCTGTTTAACGGCGGTAGAGCCAATCACGACGCGGGTCGCTCCGGCTTCTAACAGCGCAACGACATCTTGCTCGGTACGGATACCGCCACCCACCTGTACCGGCACATTGACGCCTGCTAACAGGGTTTTCAGTAACGGGATCTGGCGTGCTGCCGGATCTTTTGCGCCGGTTAAATCCACCAGATGCAACACCTCAGCGCCCTGTTGCTGATAGGCTTGCAAACGGGGCAGGGGATCGCTGCCATACTGGCGTTGCTGACCGTAGTCACCCTGATGAAGACGAACCACCTGTCCGTCGATAAGATCGAGTGCGGGGATAATCATGCTGATTACATCTCCAGAAAATTTTTCAGCAACTGAGCGCCAGCGGCTCCAGAGCGTTCTGGGTGAAATTGCACGCCGTAGAAGTTGTCCTTCTGTACTGCGGCGGTAAATGCCTCACCATACTCTGCTTGTGCGATGGTGTTGGCGCATACCGGCATGGCATAGCCGTGCACAAAGTAGAAGTAGGCGCCGTCATCAATGCCTTGGAACAGACGGTGCCCTGCCTGCGGCGTGACCTGATTCCAGCCCATGTGCGGTAGCGGCAGGCCGCGATCCTGCATTTTTTTTACCGCAGCCGGAATGATATTCAACGTATCAATGCCGCCGTTCTCATCGCTGGCAGTGCCGAGCAGTTGCATGCCGAGGCAGATACCAAGCACCGGTTGGGTGCAGGCTTTGATCAGCGGAATCAAGTCACGGGCGGTAAGCTGGTTCATAGCAGCCTGTGCGGTGCCGACGCCGGGCAGAAACAGTTTGTCGGCGCGCAGCACGACCTCAGCGTCGCGGCTCACCACCGGGTCATAGCCTAGGCGGCGCACCGCGTAGGTGACGGAGGCGAGATTGGCGCAACCGGTATCGAGAATCACCACGTTCATCACAACACCCCTTTCGAACTGGGCAGCGTGTCACCCTCCACGCGAATGGCTTGGCGCAGCGTGCGGCCAAACACTTTGAATAGGCTTTCTACACGATGGTGATCGTTACGGCCTTTGGTTCTCAAATGCAGCGTGCACCCCATGGCATAGGAGAGAGAGCGGAAGAAGTGCTCAACCATTTCCGTGCTTAAATCGCCCACGCGCTGGTAGTTAAATTCGGCTTTATATTCCAAATGCGGACGCCCGGAAATATCCAGCGCGCAGCGTGCCAGACACTCATCCATTGGCAACACAAAACCAAAGCGACCGATACCTCGCTTGTCGCCCAGCGCTTTGTTAAGCGCTTCGCCCAACGCGAGACCGGTGTCTTCCACCGTGTGGTGATCGTCGATGTAAAGATCGCCTTTCACGTCGATGTTCATACGGAACCCGCCGTGAGTGGCAATCTGGTCAAGCATATGATCGAAGAAACCGACGCCGGTGTGGATCTTGCTGCTGCCTTCCTGATCCAGCCACACTTCGACATTAATGGCGGTTTCCCGCGTCACGCGATTGACCAGCGCATGGCGGTTGCGTTGGGTGAGCTTGTCGGTGATGCTCTGCCAGTTAAGTCCATCACGCTGATAGCGTAACCCAGTGATCCCCATGTTTTGCGCCAACTGCACGTCCGTTTCGCGATCGCCAATCACGTAACTGTTAGCGCTGTCCATCGGGTTCTGTTGCAAAAAGGCATCCACCAGCGCGGTTTTAGGTTTGCGACACGCACAGTTATCCGCCGGAAGGTGCGGACAAATCAGCACCTCGTCAAATTCGATGCCCTGTGAGGTAAGAATCTGCATCATCAACTGGTGCGGCGGATCAAAGGTTTCTTGCGGGAAACTGGGCGTGCCAAGTCCGTCTTGATTGGTGATCATCACCAGCTTGAAACCGGCTTTCTGCAAGCTCAGCAGGGAAGGGATGACGTCAGGCTCCAGCGCCAGTTTATCTAAACGGTCAACCTGGAAGTCTTGCGGCGGCTCGGCAATCAGCGTGCCGTCGCGGTCAATAAAAAGAAATTTCTGTCCCATGTCTGCTCCTGAAGATTACTCGTTAGTGCCGGATAAGGCGCGCAGCGCAGCAACCACCTGCTGGCATTCGCCACGGCTGCCGATCGTGATGCGCAGGCATCCGGAAAGGCCGGGCTGTTTGTTCTGATCGCGTAAAATAATGCCCTGATCCCACAGCGTTTTGAAGACATTAC
Organism: Candidatus Symbiopectobacterium sp. NZEC135; assembly: GCF_025962695.1. Taxonomy (NCBI): domain Bacteria; kingdom Pseudomonadati; phylum Pseudomonadota; class Gammaproteobacteria; order Enterobacterales; family Enterobacteriaceae; genus Symbiopectobacterium; species Candidatus Symbiopectobacterium sp. NZEC135. The sequence continues at coordinate 25,968 of NZ_JAGFPF010000015.1, forward strand.
TGGCGGCGGAAAAACGTACCAATACGTAGTTGCTGGCGCTGTCGAACACCCGTTCCACACACGGCAACGGTGCCAGCGCGGCCATCAGCCAGGCGCGGTTCTCAGCAATCTCTGCGACGCGTTCACGCATTGTGCCGATCCCGGCGTCATCCAGCGCTTGCGCGGCGATATCCGCCACCGGCGTTGACAATGGATAAGGTGCGATGACTTTTAACAGCAGCGCGATCACGGGTTCATTCGCCAGCGTAAAACCGCAACGTAACCCTGCCAGCGCAAACGCTTTGGACAGGGTGCGCAGCACTACCAGATGCGGATAGTCTGCCAGCCAGCCTGAGACCGTGGAACCGGGGTTGAATTCGATATAGGCTTCATCCACCACCACCAGCGCTTTGCCCGCCGCCAGCGCCAACAGCTTACGCAGATCGTCTGCGTCAAGGACATTACCGGTTGGGTTATTGGGGCTGCACACGTAAATCAGTTTTACGTTATTGAGATTGTCTGCAATAGCGGGCAAGTCTAACTGCCAATCCGCTTTGCTGGGTACCGTGCGGCGTTCAACGCCTAACGTCTCCGCACTGACGCCATACATGCCGTAGGTAGGAGGGCAATACAGCACGGCATCTTGCCCCGGTTCGCAAAAGGCACGGATCAGCAGTTCGATCCCTTCGTCTGCACCGCGACTGACCAGCACCTGTTCCGGCTTCACCCCTGCATAGGCGGCATAACGCGCAATGACGACAGGTGGCTGACATTCAGGATAACGGTTCAATGTTTGCGCGGTAAGCTGAAATTCCGGTGCCTGGAAATATTCATTGGCATTGAGCCACACATCACCTTTGCCGCCCAGACGGCGTGCCGATTGGTACGGCGTAAGCGTGCGCACATTGGCACGGGCCAGTTGTTCAATGCTCATTGGGACTCCTTCTCTTTCAGGGCAGCGACGCGCAGCGTGACGGCATTCTTGTGGGCAACCAGTTGCTCTGCCTGAGCCAACACCTCAATGGTGGGCGCCAGACGCAGAAAACCTTGCGGCGTTAACTGTTGAACGGTCATCCGTTTCTGGAAATCAGCCAGCCCCAGACTGGAGTAGGTGGCGGTATAGCCATAGGTCGGCAGCACGTGGTTGGTGCCAGAGGCGTAATCCCCAGCGGATTCCGGTGACCAGTCACCAAGGAACACGGAGCCGGCGCTGGTGATTTGTGCAACCAGTGCTTCGGGTTCGCGGGTTTGAATGATCAAGTGCTCTGGGCCGTACCGATTACTGATGTCAATGCACTGCGCCAAATCGCGCGCCACTATGGCTCGGCTGCTGTCCAGCGCCTGACGCGCGATCTCTGCACGCGGTAATTGGGCAAGCTGCTGCTGTACCGCTTGCGCCACAGCTCGGGCCAACTCGGCGTCCGGTGTGACCAGAATTACTTGGGAGTCCGGACCGTGTTCTGCCTGCGATAACAGGTCGGAGGCCACAAACGCCGGGGTTGCGCCGCTGTCAGCGATCACCAACACCTCGGAAGGCCCGGCAGGCATATCGATGGCTGCGCCATCCAGACGTTGACTCACTTGCCGTTTAGCTTCGGTCACATAAGCATTGCCGGGGCCAAAAATCTTGGCAACGCGGGGGACGCTCTCGGTGCCAAATGCCATCGCGGCGATGGCCTGCGCGCCACCCAGTTGAAACACTTCTTGTACGCCACACAACTGGGCGGCATACAGAATTTCATCGGCAATCGGCGGAGGAGAGCAGAGAATCACACGGCGGCATCCGGCGATACGTGCCGGGGTTGCCAGCATCAGCACCGTAGAGAACAGCGGTGCGGAACCACCGGGAATATACAGGCCGACGCTGTCGATAGAACGCACCACTTGCTGGCAGCGCACGCCCGGCTGGGTTTCCACATCAACGGGCGGTAAACGCTGCGCGTTGTGGAAGGTCTCGATATTACCGACAGCAACCGCCATCGCCTGTTTAATCTCATCGCCCAGGCGTGCGGCAGCGGCAGAAATTTGCTCCGGCGTAACGCGAATGCTCTCCACGTCGACCTTGTCAAACTGGGCACTGAAAGCGCGCAGTGCGCTGTCGCCTTCGGCTTTTACCCGATCGAGAATCTCGTTCACGCTGCGGGTGATGCGATCGGAGGCTGAAATAGCCGGGCGGGTCAGCAACTGCTGGCGCTCTTGTTCAGTGCACTGTTCCCACGCGATAAGCGTATCGAAATTGCGGCTGGTCATGGCGGTTACTCCATCATCTTCTCGATAGGCAGCACCAGAATGGAACTGGCGCCCAGCGTCTTGAGTCGTTCCATGGTTTCCCAGAACAAGGTTTCGCTACTGACCATATGCATGGCTACGCGGCTTTGATCGCCCGCCAGCGGCAGGATAGTCGGGCGCTCAGCACCAGGCAGTAAGGCAATCACTTCATCAAGACGTTCGCTGGGCGCGTGCAGCATGATGTATTTCGATTCACGTGCCTGAATGACGCCTTGCATACGGGTCAGCAGTTTATCGATCAACTGCTGTTTCTCGGCAGGCATCTCGCCGTCACGTTGAATCAGGCAAGCTTTGGAACGGTAGATAACGTCGACTTCGCGCAGGCCGTTTGCTTCCAGCGTGGCACCGGTAGACACCAGATCGCAAATGGCATCGGCCAATCCGGCGCGCGGCGCGACTTCCACCGAACCGTTTAACAGGCAGGATTTAAAATTGATCCCTTGCTTATCGAAGTACTTTTTGAGCAGGTGCGGGTAAGAGGTAGCGATGCGTTTGTTATCAAGACACTGTGGGCCGGTGTATTCTTCATCCAGCGGCATAGCCAGTGACAGGCGGCACGCGCCAAAATCGAGGCGACGCAGCATAAAATAACGCGGGTCTTCCCCTTGCGCCCGGCGGTTGAGCAGTTCTTCTTCCAGCACGTTTTCGCCGATGATGCCCAGGTCGACCACGCCATCCATCACCAAACCGGGGATATCGTCATCACGCACCCGCAGGATATCGATAGGCATATTTTCTGCAAACGCGATTAAACGCTGCTGCTGTAAATTAATTTTAATACCGCAGCGCGCCAGCAATTCCCGGGAATCATCGCTCAGTCTGCCTGATTTTTGCATTGCAATGCGTAAACGTGTTTTATCCAGCATGGAAACCTCTTTTACCTGTCAAAATGGATGCGCTGCTGACCACCACTTTTGTTCATCATTGGGCCATAAAAAAACCCTCGGAAGATGATCTTCCGAGGGCTCTCTTTAGGTTCTGCGCCACTGGAAGATCCGAACGTCTTCCAGCACCAACTGCCTGAAAGACTAGTCAGGATGATGGTGATGATGGTGGTTTGACAGAACGCGTAACATAAAAAATTCTCTTAAATAAACAGCACTAATTGCATTGCCAATAAACCTAAACCATCTCACTGTCGTTGTGCAACCTTTTTTTGTTTTGCACGGCGTTGCCCCGCTTATTTACGGAAAATGCACAAGCGAATTTTGTAACTGCAATGATAAATAGTCACATTATCGGCGGTAGTTAATGGATTAAATAGGATAATCTGCCAGCGAATGGTGTGGGTTAGAACGATGCTAGGGTTTTACGCAACGCTGCATTTTTCCGGGTCGCGCTGTGGGTACAGAAAGCGAAAAATCGTCTTGTCGGATACGAGGCGGCGATTCGAGAGTAGAATAGAAGGTAACTTCAGACAGCCGGGAGTGATGTCGATGAAAAAGGTGTCAATCGTAGGGTTAGGGTGGTTAGGCATGCCGTTAGCGTTGGCGCTCAATGCGCGCGGCTACCAAGTAACGGGGACGAAAACCACGGCTGACGGTGTGGAAGCGGCGCGCATGAGTGGGATTGCCTGCTATGCGTTGCACTTAACGCCGGAACTGGTGTGTGATGCCGACGATCTCGACAGCATACTGAATGTCGATGCTTTAGTGATCACGCTGCCTGCCAGCCGAACGGCGCAGGGGGGCGAGAACTACCTGCTGGCCGTTCAACAATTGGTGAACAGCGCGTTGGCACACGGTGTCCCACGCATCCTGTTCACCAGTTCGACCTCCGTGTATGGAAAAGGCACAGGGACCATGCGTGAGTCCTCTGCGCTGCATCCTGATACGTCAGCGGGGTACGTTTTGGTGCAGTTAGAGCAATGGTTGCATGCTTTGCCCAATACCTCTGTGGATATTCTGCGGCTGGCTGGGCTGGTGGGACCCAATCGGCATCCTGGGCGATTCTTGGCGGGGAAAACGCACCTTCCCGATGGGGATGTCGGTGTTAATCTGGTGCATCGCGATGATGTGGTTGCCGCGATTGAGCTGTTGTTACAGCTGCCGGCGGGGGGGCACCGCTATAATCTCTGTGCGCCACAGCATCCCAGTAAGCGAGCGTTTTACACTGAGCAGGCACATCGGCTCGGCGTTGTACCTCCGCAATTCAACGCCGAAAGTGAACAGGGCGGACGGATTATTGACGGGCAGCGTATCTGCCGTGAACTGGGGTTTGAGTACCAATACCCCGATCCCATGGCCATGCCTTGGTAAGCGATTCAATCATGCCGTTGTTGGCTGCGGCGGCGTTTACCCGCAGCAGCCAAGTCAGCGTTAGAAGTGTGTCCAATCCTGCTCATTGCCTGCAACCGGCGCTTTTGCTGGCAGAGCCTGGGTCGCAGGACGCGCCAACCGCGACGGTGGCGCCGTTTCTGTATTGCCAAGCCGGAAGGTAGCCATCAGTTGTGCCAGCACAATAGCTTGCTCTTCCAGCGTGTTAGCACTGGAGGACGAGGCGCTAACCAGCGTGGCATTTTGCTGCGTGGTGCTGTCCAGCTCCGTAATGGCGCGAGAGATCTGTTCAATGCCACGGCTCTGCTCTTCCGAGGCTGACGAAATCTCTTCCATAATGTCGTTTACCCGGGCGACCGAGTTGACGATGCTTTCCATGGATTGCCCGGCCTCCGCCACTAACTTACTGCCCACGCCGGTACGTTCCACCGATTCATTGATTAACGCGGCGATATCCTTGGCAGCCTGAGAACTGCGCTGCGAGAGCGCTCGTACTTCACCCGCCACGACGGCAAAACCGCGTCCTTGCTCACCGGCGCGAGCCGCTTCGACTGCGGCGTTGAGCGCCAGAATATTGGTCTGGAACGCGATGCCGTTGATCACTGTCGTGATATCGGCAATCTTCCTGGCGCTGGCGGCGATATCATCCATGGTAGTGACGACGTTGCGCACCACCTCTCCGCCTTTCTGTGCATTTTGCGCGGCTTCAGACGCTATTTGGCTGGCGTGCCGTGCGTTATCGGTGTTGTTTTTTACCGTTGAGGTTAGTTGTTCCATACTGGCAGCAGTTTCGACCACGGCGGCCGATTGTTGCTCGGTGCGCGAGGCCAGATCGCTATTGCCTGCGGCAATTTCTGCCGCAGACGATGACACCCGGCCAACGCTGTCGCGCACATCGGCAATGACATGATGTAACCGATCGTTCATTTGCGCCATGGCTGCCGTGAGTCTGCCCAGTTCATCATTGCTATCGGACTGGATGGTGGCGGTCAAATCCCCGCTAGCGATCCGTTCCGCCAGTGCCAGATTGCGTTGCACCGGGCGTGAAATCTGGCGCACGATATAAACGGTGATTAACATACCGATCAACACGGCAATGGCACCTATCACCAGCGTGATGTAGGCAGAACCGTAGGCCAGTCGGTCGTTTTGATCTTTGATAGAGGCAATCAGCGATTTAATCACCGCACTGCTTTTGTCGCCACCCACTTTTACCGCATTTTCTGTCTTCTTCAACACGGCCATTGCGTTGTGATGTTCCTGATGCAGCGCGACGTAGCGCTGCGTATAGCGCCAAAGCACATCGAGCAGTCCCTGTGTCTCTACGGGAAGTGTCGGCAGCACCGCCTGATAAGCGTGCTGTGCGGCCTGATAACGGGCATCCAGTGCTTTTGCTGCATCGTCGGTGTCGCTTTGATACAGCACACTGGCTAACTGCTTGAGTGCCGCGCTCAGGTAAGCAATATCATCCGCCCGTTGGTACTCTGACAGCCCTAATGGCTGTGCGGCGATGCCGTCGCGAAAACGCGCAATGGCGTCCTGCCCATCCAGTTCAGCAATCTGTTTTTTTAGCGCCACGGTTTGCGAAGACGCTTGGGCCATCGCTTTTATTGCCTGTTGGAAATCGGCCAGGATACCTTCCAGCGCTTGCAGATCGTTCTGTTCTTCAGGGCGCCAAGGCAGTGAATACGCACTTTGTGCCAGTTCGCTAGCATGTTTGATGAAATTGCTCAGCACGGTCTGGGTGGCATCATCGGGGGTATAAAAATACTTGAGTCGGTTGATTTTTGCCTGAAAGACTTCGATATTGATGTTGTATATCAGATTGGTTTTTTCATAGATGACGCGAATGTCATGAAAGCGCATGGCGCTCAGCGAAGAAGCCAACACCACTAACAGCAATACCACGCCGAAGCCTAAAGAGAGCTTGTGCGAAATTTTAATGTTTTTCACTGCGTTGTTGAATAACCCCATGGAGATGCCCCTTGCGTGACGGTGTTGATTGACCGATGTAGCCGGTCTTTTATTGTCATTTTTTCGGTTATCGGTAGCGGCGGGGCACGAATTTAGCATGTAGCCTGAGCAGGTGATAAATCTGTGATAGGTGTTGATGTTTCCAGCGGAGTGCCCATATTTTGCTGGGCACATGCACAGTTGCCAATGTACTCATTTATTGAGAGGGGATAGCTGCTTTAATAAAATAAACGGCTGGCATTACTGCCGTTCGCACAAATCGCTACCCGTGTTGGCGGTGTATTGAGCGTGTCTCTGGCGCTGCTGATGCTGAATACTCTGTTGGTCTGAATACCTGACTCGTATTGGCTTGACGCCAGGCCTCTCCACACCGTAACGTTAAGTGGTTCAGCATCATGTCCCGCACGCACTGCAATGATAGGGCCGTTACGGCTGAGCTAAAGTTTAACGATCCGTTGCCGATATTATTGTGATGTTTTTTTCATGCGATTGGCTGCCGATGTGCATTGACCATTCATTTCATGATGGGGATAGGTGTGGTGGAACAGAATTCCAAAGAACAGTTTGTTAAGCGTAATAAACTGGCTATCTGCGCGACGTTACGCGACTTGCAAAAAAATGATATCACTGTGATGGTCAACCATGCGCGCGGGCAATTTATCAGTAAGATTCTGGATGTGTTGCCAGATGATAACCTGTTTATTTTCGACCTCGGTGGCGTGGAAACCGAAAACAGTCGCGCGTTGTATGCGGGCGACCTTTCTTTCGTGGCTGAGCCGGCGGGCGCAAAAGTAGAATTCAAATCCAGTATTGCCCGCACGGTTAATTTTCAAGGTTTACCGGCATTCACGGCCCAGGTTCCACCGGAACTCTTCTATATACAGCGCAGAAACTATTTCCGCATTACTACGCCCGTGTGGCCACCGCTGCTGTGCCGCGGTGAACTGGTGGATAAAACGCCGTTTCAGTTTGAAATCAAAGATATTTCTCTCGGTGGTTTGGGGCTGTTTACCGAACGTGATATGAGTGATGTGATGTCTCCAGGCGACATTCTGGAAAATGTCGAGATGGATCTGGATGAATACGGTTTCTTCTGCGTCGATATGCAATTGGTCGGGCAGGCTGACAGCAAAGTCGTTGACAGCAAAGGCGAAGTGAAAGTCATGAAACGGCTGAGCTTTAAATTCCCGGCGCTTTCGGCTTCTCAGGAACGCGATTTGCAGCAGGTGATTTATGAATTGGAGCGCTTGCAAATCCAAAAAAGAAAGCGTTTTCAGGATTGATTCTGGGCGGTGCCCGATAGAATAATATCTTTTTACATTTAGGTCGGCGAGAATCTTACCTAATGTCATTAAGAATAACACTATAGCTTGTCAGGACACCCCGATTAGGGCATTATACGCGCCCTGTAAATAGCCGACGCTTCACTAGCGTCGGTTATTTTTTTGCATCAATACATGACGCAATATCTGTGTTTTCAACCAAGAGGCCGGACATCGATCCGGATAGATAATCAGTATTCTGTGTGCCAAACGGCCACGATGAGGAAAGGAAAATGGGGCAATTTCTCAATAGGGCACCGGCGTTTGTCGGTCCAGCGTTGTCTGTTGTGGGAATAGGAGAGGCTTATCATGTCTGTTAACACTGCCGCTCCGGCTTCGCAACGTGCTCAGTTAAGAAAAACCCTGACACTGTGGCAGGTGGTTATGATGGGGCTGGCGTACATGCAGCCAATGACCATTTATGATACTTTCGGCATCGTGACTAATTTGACGGATGGCCATGTCGCCACCGCCTATGGCTTTGCACTGATTGGTATCCTGTTTACTGCTGTCAGCTACGGCAAACTGGTGCGCCGTTTTCCTTCCGCAGGCTCGGCCTACACATACGCACAAAAGGCGATCAGCCCGCACGTCGGCTTTATGGTTGGCTGGTCTTCGTTGCTCGATTATCTGTTTATGCCGATGATCAATATCTTGCTGGCGAGAACCTATCTGGAAGCGATTTTCCCCGGGGTGCCGGCCTGGATTTTCGTGGCAGGGCTGGTTGCACTGATGACAATGTTTAACCTGCGCGGTATCAACATTGTTGCCAATCTGAACTCGATTATCGTGGTGGTGCAGGTGGCGATCATGGCGGTGTTCCTGGGCTTGCTGATTCACGGTGTTTCACAAGGTGAAGGCGCGGGTACGTTGGTGAGCACGCGACCGTTCTGGTCCGAAAATGCGCACGTTGTGCCGATGATCACTGGCGCGACCATACTGTGCTTCTCTTTCCTGGGCTTTGACGGCATCAGTTCGTTGTCAGAAGAGACCCCGGATGCCGGACGCGTGATCCCGAAAGCAATATTCCTGACCGCACTGATTGGCGGCGTGATCTTTATCGTGGTGTCATACTTCCTGCAACTCTATTTCCCAGACGTTGCTCGATTCAATTCGCCAGAATCCTCGCAGCCGGAAATCATGCTGTACGTGGCGGGGAAATTCTTCCAATCGATTATTCTGGTGTTCTCCTGCGTTACCGTGCTGGCTTCCGGTATGGCCGCGCATGCGGGGGTATCGCGCCTGATGTATGTTATGGGGCGTGACGGTGTGTTCCCAGAACGCTTCTTCGGCTATATCCACCCACAATGGCGCACGCCATCACTGAACGTACTGCTGGTCGGTGTGGTGGCGCTCTCTGCGGTCTCTTTCGATCTGGAAGTGGCAACGGCGTTGATTAACTTTGGTGCGCTGGTGGCATTCACCTTTGTTAACCTGTCGGTGATTTCGCAGTTCTATCTGCGTGAAGGCCGTAACCGCACGCTGAAAGACACCTTCCACTATCTGGTGTTGCCGCTGTTAGGCGCATTGGCGGTGGGCGCGCTGTGGCTTAATCTGGAGAAAAGTTCCATGACGTTGGGGTTGATCTGGGCGTCTATTGGCCTGATCTACCTGGCGTTTGTGACACGCACTTTCCGTGAGCCGGTGCCGCAGTGCAGCGAAGAGCTGCTGTAATGCTATAGCGGGTAATCCACTGTTTGACCTTGAACCGGTTCACGCTGTGAACCGGTTTTTTTATGCTTTGACGCAGCGTATCGGTTTCAACCCACCAACGTCTGCGTATAGACAAACAGAGCTTTTAGCAGTTCAGCTTTGCGTTTGTCGTCTTCGTGCTGAGCATAAAGCTCTTGCAGGTGTGAGACATAGTCTTGAAGATGCTCGGGGGTGAATGCCGCTTTGCGGTGCTGTAACCACCGCTGTTGCTCACTGTCATCCAACGTGCCGGGAAAGTTTCTGGCGCGATAACGGAATAATAAGTGCGCGATGCGATTGTCATTGAAGGACAAATCCAAGGCAGGCAGGTTCTTTGCTGCCGTCTGCTGAATAATGTTCATGGCAGCCCGGTCGGCATCGCCAAAAAAGCCATCATATAACCGCATATCTACGTCACTGTCCGGCGTGAAGGGCGGCGCATCGGCATAGAGCGCAACCACTTTTTCTCGCAGATCGCTGCGTTGACGTAACACCGCCAGATTATCAAGACAGCGCTGGCGATCGATCCCCAGTCGTTCTGCATCTTCTGGGCGCAGTGTGTTGGCGGGAGCCAGCACCGGGCATTTATTGATATGCACCAGTTTAACGGGGGCCGGGCTTTGCTCGGGAGCCAGACGCTCACGCGGGGTATAGAGCCGTTCACGGAGCGCATCAGCATCCAGCTCAAGCAGCGGGGTGATATCACCGGCCAAGTCGCACAGGATGACCGCATTGCGGTTTTCCGGGTGCCAGGCCAGCGGCACAACCCAACTGGTATTGCCGCGCGCCGCGCCAAACATCCCGCTGACATGCACCAGCGGCTTCATTTGGGGAATATCGATAAGCTGGCTTACCTTGTTTTTATTGCGTAAGGCAAACAGATACTGGAACAGTTTCGGCTGAGCGTGCTTAAACAACTTCGCCATAGCAATGGTGGCATACACATCGGACATGGCATCGTGGGCGTGTTCGTGCGCTACGCCATTGGCCTGTGTCAGGTGTTCCAGACGAAAACTGGGCAAACCATCATCATTCAACGGCCACTCGATACCGTCCGGGCGCAAAGCGTAGCAGGCGCGCAGCGCATCCAGCAAATCCCAGCGGGAATTGCCGTGCTGCCAGCTGTATGCGTAGGGATCGTAGAAATTGCGGTAAAAAATGTTGCGGCTCACCTCATCGTCGAAGCGAATATTGTTGTAACCCATGATGCAGGTGTCCGGCACGCTGAAGGCAGCATGAATCTGGCGCGCAAATTCCGCTTCGCAAACCCCTTTGGCTTGCGCGATTTGCGGCGTAATGCCAGTGATAAGCACCGCTTCCGGTTCGGGCAGGTAGTCATCCGTGGGCTGGCAGTAAATCACCAGCGGCTCACCAATGATATTGAAGTCCATATCGGTACGCACACCGGCAAACTGCGCCGGGCGATCGCGGGCAGGATGTTTGCCGAAGGTTTCATAATCATGGATGAAAAACGTGGGTTGTGTGGTATCGGCCATATTCACTGTCGCTCGACTGTCCTTGAGTGTGTCGTTCGTGCGGATAAGCGCCAAGAATACCATTGAAATGAGATTCTGTGCGGGTTTCCTGATGTGCATCAATTCCTAAGGTGCAGGAAGCCCTATGCATTCACACCATCATTCGTTACAATTTCGCACTTTAATGCGAATGATAATTAAATTCCTTCTGACACGCAGTGCCGTGTCGTAAGGCAATTAACAAGGAGACGATGATGCGGTTTTCCAGTGCGATTAAAACGACGCTGTTAGCTTCTTTGCTGGTAGTGGCAGGGTGCGATCAGTCAGATAAGACTTCTAGCGCCAGCTCAACCCTTAGCGTTGAACATGCCCAAGGGGTAACAACGGTACCGCTACATCCGAAAAAAGTTGTCGTGTTTGATCCTGCCATTCTGGATACGCTGGATGCATTGCAGATCCCAGTCGCCGGTGTGCCGCAAAGCAGCGCGCATCTTCCCCCTTTCCTGGCCAAGTACTCCGGCAGTGAATATCTGAATGCAGGCACGCTGTTTGAGCCTAATTATGAAGCGCTGAGCAGTGCCAAACCGGACCTGATCATTGCGGGTGGTCGCGCACGTGATGCCTATGACAAACTGAGCGGCATTGCGCCGACCATTTCTCTGGATGTGGATGAGCAGCAATTTATGCCGAGCTTTATCCATCGCATTGAGCAACTGGGCGAGATTTTTGGCAAGCAGGATGACGTCAAAGCCAAGCTCGATGATTTCAAACAACGCGTCGCACAAACCCGTGAAAAAGCAGGGCAGGCGGGTACCGCCATGGTGCTGATGGTCAACGGCGGCAAGATTTCTGCCTATGGCCCGAAATCACGCTTTGGCTTTGTGTTTGACGAACTGGGGTTCGCCACGGCTACTGAATTTCCAGATCCGGGTCGCCATGGCAACGTGGTTACCGCTGAACTGTTGCTGAGCATCAATCCTGAATGGTTGTTTGTGTTAGACCGTGACAGTGCGATCGGCACCACTGGTGGCTTGCCAGCCCAGCAAGTGTTGGATAACCCACTGGTGACAAAAACCAAGGCGTGGCAAAACCAGCACGTGGTGTATCTTGATTCCGCGTCACTCTATATCGCAGGTGGTTTGCAGAGCTATTCGCGTCTGATTGATGACGTCAATAAAGCGTTAGACAAGAAGTAACCAGACAGCACGATGTTTGCCATGAAACCTGTCTATTTGCTGGCCGTATTTATCCTGTTGACGGGGATGATCGTTGCCAGCCTGTTTATCGGTGCCGGTCAGGTGACCCTGGATGCCGTGTGGCGCGATCCGATTATGCGCGATATTTTCTTGATCAGCCGTGTTCCGCGCACGCTGGCGCTGCTGCTGGCGGGCAGTGCCATGAGCGTGGCGGGTTTGATCATGCAGTTGTTGACGCAGAATCGCTTTGTCGAGCCATCGCTGGCGGGTACTACACAGTCCGCCAGCCTGGGGTTGTTGGTAGTGATGGTGTTAATGCCCTCCGCCTCGCTGCTGGTGAAAATGACCGTTGCCAGCCTGTTTGCTATGGCAGGCACCGTGCTGTTTATGCTGCTGTTGCGGCGCATCGTGCTGAAATCGGCGCTGGTGGTGCCGCTGGTCGGTATTATGCTGGGCGCGGTGATCGGCGCGATAACCACCTTCGCGGCGATGCATTTTGATTTATTGCAGTCGCTGAGCGGCTGGGAGTCAGGCGATTTCTCCGGTGTGCTGCGCGGACGTTATGAACTGTTGTGGCTGGTGGGGATTCTTACGTTGATTGCCTGCTGGACGGCAGATCGCTTCACCGTTGCGGGCATGGGGCGCGAGTTTTCCGTTAACGTTGGTCTCAACTATCGACAAGTGATGCTGCTCGGGCTGGCAATTATCGCCATCATCAGTGGGGTGGTGATGGTGGTAGTCGGTACGCTGCCTTTCCTTGGTCTGATCGTGCCTAACTTGATCAGTATGCTGCTCGGTGACAATGTGCGTAAAACCATTCCCTGGGTGTGTCTGCTGGGGGGCGGATTGGTGTTGCTGTGCGACGTGATTGGGCGGGTGATTCGTTATCCGTTTGAAATCCCAGTGAGTGTCATTCTGGGCGTCATTGGCGCGGTGGTGTTCCTTATTCTGTTATTGGGGCAAAAACGCCATGTCAGTTAACGAGGTTAAACTCTCCCGCAGCAATACCGGGCTGAGGGCCGTTATCGCTACGCCCGAGAAACGCTTGTGGGTACTCGGCGCGTTGGCGCTGACGACGATCGTTATTTTTATGACGATAAAGCTCGGCAGCAATTTGCAGTACATTCTGGTGCATCGTGGCCTGATGTTAGCCACTATGCTGCTGGTGGCATTCGCCGCCAGCACCTCCACGCTGCTGTTTCAAACGGTGACCAACAACCGCATCCTCACGCCCTCCATTATGGGTTTCGAAAACCTGTTTGTGCTGATCCAAACGCTGATCATCTTTGTGTTTGGGGCCAAGGGCATTCCCTGGGCGGGCGTCAGCGGTAAGTTTCTGTGTGAAGCACTGCTGCTGGTGACGTTTTCTGCGGTGCTTTATCGCTGGCTTTTTTTGGGGCGGCGCGACAACCTGCATCTGGTGCTGCTGGTTGGCATTATCTGCGGCACGCTGTTTCGCAGCGCGTCGAGCCTGATGCAGCGTCTACTGACGCCCACGGAGTTTGCCGTGTTGCAAGGGCGCATGTTTGCCACCTTTACCCGTGCGGTTCCGGAGCTGATCGCGTTGACTGCGTTGATCGTCGTGATGGTCGCCATCGTTATCTGGCGGCGGCGTTTTGAACTGGATGTGCTGGCGTTGGGGCGTAACAGTGCGGTGAATCTGGGCATCAACTTCAACCGCAGCGTCACGCTGATTTTGCTGCTGGTGTCGGTGCTGGTAGCGGTTTCTACCGCGCTGGTCGGCCCGCTCACGTTTCTTGGCTTTATGGTGGCCAATCTGGCTTATCTGGTGGCCGGTTCCAGCCAGCATCGCATTTTGTTGCCTACGGCATTTCTGCTTGGGGTGATATCCCTGGTCGGCGGGCAACTGATTCTGGAGCACCTGCTGAACATGGCGGGAGCGTTGTCCGTCGTGATTGAATTTATCGGTGGAACACTGTTCATCTTGTTGTTATTGAAAAAGGTTGCCGTGTGATTGAGATCGAGCATCTAACCAAGGCCTATGACGATCAAGTGGTGCTGAATGACATTACCGCCACGATTTCCCGTGGTGGCGTAACGTCAATCATTGGGCCTAATGGGGCAGGGAAATCCACCCTGCTGTCGGTGATAAGTCGCTTACTGGTGGCGGACAGCGGTCGCGTTACCGTCAATGGAATGGATATTGCCACCACGTCCGGTGAGCAGATGGCGACCTGCCTCTCGGTGCTGCGTCAGGAAAACCGCTTCACCAGCCGCTTGACCGTTGAAGAGTTGGTCGGTTTCGGCCGCTACCCTTATACCAAAGGGCGGTTGAACGCCGACGATCGCAAACGCATTGCCGATGCGCTAGCCTTCCTCAATCTCACTGAGTTTAAAGATCGTTTTCTGGACGAACTGTCCGGTGGTCAGCGTCAGCGTGCGTATGTGGCGATGGTATTGTGTCAGGATACCGAATACGTGCTGCTGGATGAGCCATTGAACAATCTCGATATGAAACACGCGGTGGCGATGATGAAACAAATTCGTCGCGCAGCGGATGAACTGGGCAAAACCATCGTACTGGTCATTCATGACATCAATTTTGCGTCTGCCTACTCGGATTACATTATTGCGATGCGCAAAGGACAGATTGTGTACAACGGCAAGCCGGAAGAAGTGATGGTTTCCTCGGTGCTGGAATCCATCTTTGATACCGAGGTGGAGATCGAACAGGTACGTAATCAACGCATTGCCGTCTATTATCGTTGATATTGCCATCGATTTTCGCCTCTGATGGCGCGACAGGCGACGTAACTGAAAAACCAACTTGTCGAGCATAGTCACTCCCCTGTATCGTGAGCGGAGTGACGGTCAACACACCGTTGATCTCAAAGTTAACTGATCCACGTGAGGGGATAACAATGGATAAGGCGACCAAGCCCTGTTTCCAGGATGTGCTCGAGTTTGTGCGAATTTTCCGTCGTAAGAACAAGTTGCAACGTGAAATTGTCGATAACGAGAAGAAAATCCGTGATAACCAGAAGCGCGTATTGCTGCTGGATAACCTGAGCGAATACCTGAAACCGGGCATGAGTATTGAAGATGTGCAGGGCATTATTGCCACGATGCGCGGTGACTATGAAGATCGCGTGGATGAATACATCATCAAGAATGCCGATTTGTCAAAAGAGCGTCGCGATCTCTCGAAGAAACTGAAAGAGATGGGCGAAATGAAGTGCGCCGTGCCGGACAAAGAAGCGTAAGCGCCACTTTCTTTTTCATCAGGCCGCCAGTGCGGCCTTTTTTATTTCAGCCTTTTCTTTCCCGAGCTTGATGGTTCTCACGTCGCCCGAAGCCTACTAACGATTGCGATCGCGCTTCCCCCCTCTCGTACCTTCATGAAAATTGGCCTTATCTTGTGCGAATCCTGCTGCAACTTAGCAGCACAAGGCTGTACGGCTTCTTCGCGACGCGTCACGCTGCTTACTGCTGAATAAGAAAGGAGGCAGCCATGGCGAGCGTGTCGTTTAGCTTGGCGTCATGTGCCGTTATTGCGGGAACACTGCCTCTGCTGTGGTTGCCGCAGATACCGCCACGCTGGGTCTCCGTCACGGTGTTGATCGTGGCGATGCTGTTGTTGGCAACCTGCCGTGCCAGAATAGTGCGCGTGTTAAGCCTCTCCGTTATCGGTTTGGCGTTCGCGCTGCTTGATGCCCGTTCGATGCTGACGACGATGGTCAACATCGATAGCAAAACGCTGAACGCTGAGGTGAAGATTGTTGAGATGCGCATCTCCGGTCATCAGGATCAACAGATTCTGGTTCAGGTTGAGAAACTGCAAGGACGATGGATTTTTCCAGCGTTTTACGCCACGCTCACGGTGCCGAGTGCAATGGAGGCGTGGTGCGGTGGACAGCGCTGGTCGATCCGTGCCCGTTTTCGTCCGTTGCATAGTCGGTTAAATCAAGGTGGATTTGACCGGCAACGCTGGGGGATTGCCAAGCGGCAGCTGGCGTCGGCGCGCGTACTGCGTGCAACGCCGATTACCCTAGCGTGCGGTGCGCGTCAGCGCCTGTTAACTCAGGTTGAACAGCATGCCAATGATCTGCGTTGGCATGCCATTTTGCTGGCACTGGTGTTTGGCGTAATGAAAACGTTAACGCCGCAAGACAGCGCCGTGCTGCAACAAACGGGCACCATGCACCTGATGGTGATTTCTGGATTGCATATCGTTTTGGCCGCCCTGTTCGGTTGGGGACTGATGCGTGCTTTGCAATGCCTGTTACCGTTGCGTTGGATTGTGCCGCAGCTTCCCCTGCTGGCGGGTGTGCTCTTGGCGTGGAGCTATGCGTGGCTAGCAGGCGAGAACCCACCGGCGATCCGGGCCGCACTGGCATATAGCGTCTGGACGCTGATTCGCTGCTGGGGTGTCACCTGTACATCCTGGCAAGTGTGGTTGTGGTGTGTCGCCTTGGTGTTTTTGAGTGAGCCAATGATGGTACTGTCCAACAGTTTTTGGCTCTCTTGTGTCGCCGTCGCTGGGCTGATTTTCTGGTTTCAATGGGCTCCGCTGCCTGACGGGTTGCAGCACGGGTGGCGTTGGGCGCTGCTGCGTGTGGCGCATCTGCAATGTGGCATTACCTTACTGCTGCTGCCGTTGCAATGGGGCATATTCAAGGGCATCAGCCTGACATCGCTACCGGCTAATATCTGGGCCGTACCGCTGGTTTCTTTTATTACGACGCCGCTGGTGTTGTTGGCACTGCCGCTGGCGTCGTTCCCTACGTTAAGTTACAGCACCTGGTGGCTGGCGGATCGATCGTTGGATGTGGTGTTCATGGTGCTCAAGCCGTTGCAACGCGGTTGGATAACGATTGATGAACGCTATCTTGTCTGGAGCCTGATGGGGTGGTGCGGCGTCATTATCTGGCGCTTTGGCTGGTGGCGCGCCTATCCTGCCAGCGTGGCGGCGTTAGTATTCTATCTGATGCTGCAACGCACGGCTGCCCCGCAACCGCAATGGCGAGTAGATATGCTGGATGTGGGGCATGGATTAGCCGTTATTATCGAACGGGAGGGGCATGCTGTCCTGTTCGATACAGGCAGCCAGTGGCCGGGTGGCGACATGGCGCAGTACGAAATTCTGCCCTATTTACGCTGGCGTGGCATCACGCCCGAGGCGGTTATTCTCAGCCACAGTCATCAGGATCACGTTGGTGGTCTGGGCTCGTTGTTGCAGGTGTATCCGGCGCTCACCGTGTACAGTCCGTTTACTGCGCCGGGGCATCGCGCCTGCATTCAGGGGGAACGCTGGCAGTGGCGGGGGTTGACGTTTACAGTATTGTGGCCGCCAAAACCCGTGGCGCACGCAGGCAACGATGATTCCTGCGTGGTGCGCATCGATGACGGTAAACACCGTGTGTTATTGACCGGAGATATCGAAATGAAAGCAGAACGAGGTCTTGTGAGCACCGCGCGGGACGAACTGGCTGCTGATTTGTTACAAATTCCTCATCACGGCAGCAAGACCTCATCCAGTGCGTCGTTTTTACGCGCGGTGAATCCTCAGTATGCGCTTGCCTCTACCGGACGCTATAATCCGTGGCGTTTGCCGTCTGCTGCGGTTGTCGCGCGTTATCGTAAAGGGGGGCATCATTGGGTGGATACGGCGCAGTCAGGACAGGTGAGTGTGCGTTTTTTCAACGAACACTGGCAGGTTTTACCCTATCGTGAGCGGCTATCGCCGTTTTGGTATCATCAGTGGTTTGGCGTAAAGCGCGATAGTGAGTAGAATAAGCGGCTATTTATAAATAATTCAGGTTTATTGCATGCTGAATGATAAAGATCTCTCCACCTGGCAGACCTTCCGTCGCCTGTGGCCGATGATTTCTCCCTTCAAAGCGGGTCTAGCCGCGGCGGCCATTGCGCTTATCCTCAATGCCGCAGGCGACACGCTGATGCTCTCGCTGTTGAAGCCTTTGCTGGATGAAGGGTTTGGGAAAACCGATCGCAGCATTCTGCTGTGGATGCCGCTGGTGGTGATGGGCCTGATGCTGGTACGCGGGGTAACCAGTTATGTGTCCGCCTACTGCGTCTCTTGGGTATCCGGCAAGGTGGTAATGAATATGCGCCGTCGCTTGTTCAGCCACATCATGGGTATGCCCGTGGGCTTCTTCGATCAACAATCAACCGGAACGCTGCTTTCGCGCATTACCTATGATTCTGAGCAGGTGGCTTCGTCATCATCCAGCGCGTTGATTACGCTGGTGCGTGAAGGTGCATCGATTATCGGCCTGTTTGTGCTGATGTTTTACTACAGTTGGCAACTGTCTATTATCCTGATTGTTATCGCCCCCATCGTGGCTATTGCGATTCGCGTCGTGTCCAAACGCTTTCGTAATATCAGCAAAAATATTCAGAACACCATGGGGCAGGTGACGGCCAGCGCCGAGCAGATGCTGAAAGGCCATAAAGAAGTGCTGATTTTCGGCGGTCAGGACGTTGAAGTGGCGCGTTTCGATAAAGTCAGTAACCGTATTCGTACCCAGGGCATGAAAATGGTGTCGGCGTCAGCGATTTCTGACCCGATTATTCAGTTGATTGCGTCACTGGCGCTGGCCTTTGTGCTTTATGCCGCCAGCTTCCCGAGCGTTATGGATACGCTGACGGCTGGGACCATCACCGTGGTGTTCTCCTCAATGATCGCGCTGATGCGCCCGCTTAAATCGTTAACCAACGTCAATGCCCAGTTCCAGCGCGGCATGGCGGCCTGCCAAACGCTGTTTGCTATTTTGGATATGGAGCAGGAGAAAGACGAAGGTACGCGTGTGCTTGAAAGGGCGGAAGGCGATGTGGAATTCCGCAACGTCAGTTTTGCCTATCCGACCAAAGAGACGTTAGCGCTGAAGAATGTCAGCCTGCACATTCCTCCGGGTAAAACGGTGGCGTTGGTTGGACGTTCGGGTTCCGGTAAGTCCACTATTGCCAACCTGATCACTCGTTTTTACGACATTCAATCCGGCGAGATCCTGCTGGATGGGCACGATCTGCGCGACTATACGCTCTCCTCGCTGCGCCGTCAGGTCGCGTTAGTGTCGCAACACGTACACCTGTTTAACGATACCATTGCGAATAATATCTCGTATGCCTGTGGCGATCGCTACTCGCGCGAAGACATCGAGCGCGCAGCTAAAATGGCCCATGCGATGGACTTTATCAGCAAAATGGATAACGGACTGGATACGATTATCGGTGAAAATGGCGTATTGCTCTCTGGTGGGCAACGTCAGCGTATCGCCATTGCACGCGCCTTGCTGCGTGATTGTCCGATTTTGGTGCTGGATGAAGCCACGTCAGCACTGGATACCGAGTCAGAACGCGCGATTCAGGCCGCACTGGATGAACTGCAAAAAGATCGTACTGCGTTGGTGATTGCGCACCGTTTGTCTACCATCGAGAGCGCTGATGAAATTCTGGTGGTCGAAGACGGGCAGATTATTGAACGTGGGCCGCACGCGGAGCTGCTGGCGAAAAATGGCGCTTACGCACAGTTGCATAAAATGCAGTTTGGCGAATGATAGCGCGCATCTGGTCCGGCGCATCGCGGCTCTATTGGTTGTTGATCCCTGTTGCGGTGTTGTACGGCCTGATAACGGCGGTTATCCGCTATAGCTACCGCGCGGGCTGGCGTCGAGTCTGGCGCGCACCCGTACCGGTAGCGGTTGTGGGTAACCTGACCGCCGGTGGCAATGGTAAAACACCGCTGGTGGTGTGGCTGGTGGAACAATTGCAACGCCAGGGGTATCGAGTTGGCGTGGTGTCGCGTGGCTACGGTGGTAAGGCGGAGCGCTATCCGCTGGTGGTGGATGCCTCGGTGTCTACGGCGCAAGCGGGCGATGAACCGGTGTTGATTTACCAGCGCACCGGCGCTGCGGTGGCAGTATCCCCTGTGCGGCGCGATGCCATTGAAGCACTACTGGCGCGTCAGCCGCTCGATGTGATTGTCACCGATGACGGTTTGCAGCACTACGCGCTGGCGAGAGATATCGAGATCGTGGTGGTGGACGGTGAGCGCCGCTTCGGTAACGGCTGGTGGCTGCCTGCCGGGCCGATGCGCGAACGGGCCGAACGCCTGCACAGCGTGGATGCCATTGTGGTTAACGGCGGTGAACCCCAGTCCGGCGAAATTGCCATGCATTTGCAGCCGGGCGACGCGATTAATGTGCTCACGGGTGAAACCTGCCCGGTGGCGACCTTGACGGGAAGCGTCGCCATGGCTGGCATTGGTCATCCGCCCCGATTTTTTGCCACGCTACGTACGCAAGGCGTGAACGTTGTGCGCGAAATCACGTTTGCCGATCACCAAACGTATTTGCCAGAAGCCATTCAGGCGCTGACCGAGGATAATCAGCAACCTTTGCTGATGACGGAAAAAGATGCGGTGAAGTGCCGCGCTTTCGCTCAGGCTAACTGGTGGTATGTGCCGGTAGATGCGCAACTTGCCGAGCCTGGAGCGTCGCTATTGCTGGGTAAGATAACGTCACTGTTGCCTTCACCGCGCGCGTAACGTGGCTACCCATTTTGTTTGTAAGCACCTTTAATGGAGGATGCATGGATCACCGTTTACTCGAGATCGTTGCCTGTCCGGTATGCAACGGACGGCTGTACTACAACAAAGAGAAGCTAGAACTGATTTGTAAAGCGGATGCGTTGGCCTATCCGGTGCGTGAGGGTATTCCGGTTCTGCTGGAAAATGAAGCGCGCAAAATTCCTGCCGATGAGATAACACAATGAGTTTTACTGCGATCATACCTGCGCGCTATGCCTCAACGCGCTTACCGGGAAAGCCACTGGCGGATATCAACGGTAAACCGATGGTGGTGCATGTAATGGAACGCGCCCTGGAATCCGGTGCCAGTCGTGTCATCGTCGCGACGGATCATCCTGACGTTCAACGTGCGGTGGAACTGGCTGGCGGGGAAGTGTGTCTGACCAGTCCCGATCACCATTCTGGCACGGAACGTTTGGCAGAGGTTATCGAGCGCTATCAATTTCCAGATGATGAAATCATCGTTAACGTGCAAGGGGATGAACCCTTGATCCCTCCGGTGATTATTCGTCAGGTAGCGGATAATCTGTCCGTGTGTCAGGCCGGGATGGCAACGCTTGCGGTGCCGATCACCACCGCTGAAGAAGCGTTTAACCCCAATGCGGTAAAAGTGGTGATGGATGCGCAAGGCTATGCGCTCTATTTTTCCCGCGCCACCATTCCCTGGGATCGTGAGCGTTTTGCTCAAAGCAAGGAGACGATTGGCGACCATTTTTTACGCCACATTGGCATCTACGCGTACCGTGCAGGTTTTATCCGTCGTTATGTGACCTGGCAACCCAGTAGCCTGGAGCAGATCGAACTGCTCGAACAACTGCGCGTGCTGTGGTATGGCGAGAAAATCCATGTTGCAGTAGCGCAGGCCGTGCCCAGCGTCGGCGTGGATACGCCAGAAGATTTACAGCGCGTGCGCGAGGCGATGCTGTAACGTTCACCACGACGTTGTTTACCTGCGATTGCCCTGATAAACCCCGTTTTTACGGGGTTTTTTTATCTCATCCCGCCACTCGCATGTGACATCACCTCCCACCTTGCGCCAAAACCGGGTTACAACCCGCCGATGCCACTTTATTTGATCTATATTGAAGAAATTGACGGTGGTCCACCGCATGATGGCACGCGGGATCCTGAAGCAGGAGCGAGGTTCATACTCGTCATACTTCACGTTGCAGGTGTGTTGGCTGCGCTCACTCACCCGAATCACTTACGTGAGTAAGCTCATCGGGATTCCTTCACTTGCCGTCTTCCTGCAACGCGAATTATTTAGGGTACAGCAACATATGGAACATTTGAAGGCTGAATTAAGCACGGTGTTGGGGGAGAGATTAAGCCGGCTCGAACGCATCAGTGAGCAGCCCTATGCACACTTGTACGCGCTGTATGACAATAACGGCAACGCCATGCCGCTGTTGGCGAAAAGCTATGTCTGTCAGGGCATTGCCCAGCAGGAAGCGTACAAACTTTCCATGCTGGCGCGCGAGGGGGATGTGCGCTTGCCGACGGTGTATGGCGTGGTGATCACCCAGGAAGCGCCCTATAAAGAACTGCTGTTGATTGAGCGCCTGCGCGGTGTATCGGTCGAAGCGCCGACGCGTACCCCCGAGCGTTGGGCCTCGCTGATGGATCATGTGGTTGAAAGCGTGTTGCTCTGGCACCGCATCGACAGTCACGGTTGTGTGGGCAGTGTGGACAGTACGCAAGATAACGACTGGCTCAGTTGGTACGGACAGCGGCTGGAAGTCCTTTGGTCAACGTTATTGAATGTCGGTGCACCGTTACTGACGCAAGAAGATCGCAGTGTGTTGTACCGCTCGCGCCAGTGTCTTGATGCCTTGTTTGATGATTTCGATGACGGGTGTGTGTTGGTGCACGGCAATTTATCGCTGCGCAGTATGCTCAAAGACCCACGCAGCGATCAGTTATTGGCGATGATCAACCCCGGCATGATGCTGTGGGCTCCCAGGGAGTACGACATGTTCCGCCTGTGCGAGTCGGGCATGTCAGAAGCGCTACTCTATCGCTACCTGCAAAAAGCACCGTTGGCGGAAAATTTTGTCTATCGCCGCTGGCTTTACGTCATTTGGGAAGCGGTTTCCCGCTACCTTCACACCGGGCAATTGGATCGCGCGCTGTTCGAGCGCGCCACGCGCGAATTGACCCCCTGGCTGGAATAGCCCTCTCAGTGTGATGCCGCTTCTGGCGGCGCTTCACTGCCTTTTAGCCGTTGCCACAGTAAGCCCAGTGTCTCATACCAGGCGCGTTCGCTGTGAGACAGATAAAACGCCGAAGGGAATATTTTCTCCCACGGGTTGAGCGGGCTGGTAATGGCTAACTGGTTGGCCGGGGCCGGTATGGGGTGCAGCCCCTGCGCCTGGAAGAACACCATGGCACGCGGCAAATGACTGGCTGATGTCACTAACAGAAAGGCTTGTTCACCGATAAGGGTCGCCGTGCCTGCGGCCTCTTCTTCCGTGTCGCGCGGAGTGTCCAAGGTGATGATATCCTCACGAGGAACTCCCAGACTCTCCGCAACCAATGCAGCGGTTTGTGCGCTGGTCATTGGATTTCCCTGCGCGGCCGCACCAGTGAAGATCATTTTTGCGCCGGGGTTGGCATGATAAAGACGCACACCTTCTGTCACCCGTGACAGGCTGTTGCCGATTAAATTGGCGCTCGGTGCCCACGCCGGGTTGTAGGTATAGCCGCCGCCCAACACCACAATATACGGAACCGGTGCTGCGCTTGCCTGCCAGGTTGCGTAGTGACTTTCCAACGGCAGCAGCAGCTTATCGGCGATCGGTTGTACACTCAGCAGCAATAACGCCAGCCAGGCACAGGAAATAACGGCTTTTCCCCCTCGTTGCCAGCGCGAGAACCACAGCAGTGCCAGACCAATGCCCATCAGCACCAGCAGTAACGGGAGCGGTTGCAGCAGCCCGCCAACGACTTTTTTTAGGGTAAACAGCATGAAATCAGGTTCCCTTTGGGTGAAAAAACGGCATCCGGCAAAATATCGTGCGGTCAGGCGGTTTATTCTCGTTCCGCCTGTGCCAGAATAACGGGTTGAAGGAAATATGGCGTTATACCCGAACACCGGGTATAGAAGGCACACCGTGCCGCACGATCGCCTTAACGATGACGTGGAACGCAACGCAATGCAAGATCGCAATTTTAACGATATCGCTGAAAAATTTGCCCGTAATATCTATGGCACCACCAAAGGCCAGGTGCGTCAGGCGGTGCTGTGGCAGGATCTGGATGCGTTGCTGAAAACCTTGCCTGACCGGCCTTTGCGGATTCTCGACGCGGGCGGTGGTGAAGGGCACATGGCCTGTCGTTTGGCGGCTTTAGGACATCAGGTCTTGTTGTGCGATGTTTCAGATGAGATGATTCACCGCGCCAGCAGCATCGCTCAGGAACAGGGCGTCGCCGATAACATGCGTTTTGTTCACTGCGCCGCGCAGGATATCGCGGATCATATGACGCATCCGGCGGATTTAATCTTGTTCCACGCGGTGCTGGAATGGGTAGCCGAACCGCAGGCAATCTTGCGGACGCTAACGGATTGTCTGGCACCAGACGGTGCTTTTTCGCTGATGTTTTATAACCATCAGGCACTTTTGCTGCGCAATGTGGTGCTGGGTAATTTTGCCTATGTGCAAGCCGGTATGCCAAAGCGCAAACGACGTTCGCTGTCGCCGGATCATCCCCTCGATCCCCAGCAGGTTTATGGCTGGCTCGATGCGTTGGGGATGACCATTGAAGGAAAGACCGGTGTACGGGTGTTTCATGACTACTTGCAGAACAAGCAGCAACAAATCGATAATTTCGAGGAATTGTTAGCGTTGGAACAGCGCTATTGTCGCCAGGAGCCCTTTGTCAGCCTGGGACGCTATATTCATGTCATGGCGCGTAAACGCCCTATAAAGGATGCACTATGAGTGATTTTTCCCAGACAGTGCCGGAACTGGTTGCCTGGGCGCGAAAAAATGATTTTTCCCTGTCACTCCCCACCGAACGCTTGGCGTTTCTGCTGGCTATCGCCACGCTGAACGGCGAGCGAATGGATGGCGAAATGAGCGAAGGGGAACTGGTGGATGCCTTTCGTCACGTCAGCAAGGGATTTGAACAAACCCATGAAACGGTGGCAATGCGCGCCAATAACGCTATCAACGATCTGGTGCGCCAGCGTTTGGTGAATCGCTTTGTCAGTGAAATAGCGGATGGCAATGCCATCTATCGACTGACGCCGCTCGGCATTGGCATCACCGACTATTATATCCGCCAGCGCGAATTTTCGACGCTGCGCCTGTCTATGCAACTCTCTATTGTGGCGCAGGAATTGTTGCGCGCGGCGGAAGCCGCAGAAGAGGGGGGCGATGAGTTCCACTGGCACCGTAATGTTTTTGCGCCGCTTAAATATTCGGTGGCGGAAATTTTTGACAGTATCGATCTTTCGCAGCGCGTGATGGACGAGCAGCAGCAGGGCGTGAAAGAGGATATCGCAGCACTGCTGACGCAAGATTGGCGCGCCGCCATCTCCAGCTGTGAGCATCTGCTGACTGAAACCTCCGGCATCCTGCGTGAATTGCAGGACACGTTGGAAGCGGCGGGCGATAAGCTGCAAACCAGTCTGTTGCAGATTCAGGAGGCGACGATGCAGCACCCTGAGCTTGAGTTTGTCGATAAGCTGGTGTTCGATCTGCAAGCCAAGCTTGACCGCATCATCAGTTGGGGACAGCAAACCATCGATCTGTGGATTGGCTATGACAGGCACGTCCACAAATTTATCCGTACCGCCATTGATATGGATAAAAACCGGGTATTCGCTCAGCGCCTGCGCCAGTCGGTGCAAAATTACTTCGATCAACCTTGGGCGTTGACCTTCGCCAATGCCGATCGCCTGCTGGATATGCGTGATGAAGAGCTGGCGCTGCGCAGCGATGAAGTGACGGGAGAGTTGCCGCCGGAGCTGGAGTATGAAGAATTCAGCGAAATGCGCGAACAGATCGCCGCGCTGATAGAAGCGGCGCTGCAAAAATACAAAACCGAGCGCATCCCGCTCAACCTGGCGGACGTGGTGCGCGATTACCTCGGCCACTATCCCCGGGCACAGCATTTTGATGTGGCACGAATCGTGGTCGACCAGGCGGTGCGCCTGGGTGTGGCCGAAGCGGATTTCACCGGATTGCCTGCGCTATGGCAGTCAATCAATGATTACGGAGCCAAGGTACAGGCCCATGTCATCGACAACTATTGATAAAATCATGCCAGCTAAACTGGCAACGGCGTTAGCCAATACCCTGTTCCCCGCGCTCGACAGCCAACTGCGTTCAGGGCGTCATATCGGCGTGGAAGAGTTGGAAAACCATGCTTACCTGATGGATTTTCAGGACGTGTTGGAGGAGTTCTACGCACGCTACAACGTGGAACTGATCCGCGCGCCAGAAGGTTTCTTCTATCTGCGCCCGCGCTCGACCACGCTGATCCCGCGTTCGGTGCTGTCCGAGTTAGACATGATGGTGGGAAAAATTCTCTGCTACCTCTATCTCAGCCCGGAGCGGCTGGCGCAAGAGGGCATTTTCACGCAGCAGGAGCTTTACGAAGAGCTGCTGAGTCTGGCCGATGAAAACAAGTTGCTGAAGTTGGTCAACCAGCGTTCAACCGGCTCGGATCTGGATCGGCAGAAATTGCAGGAGAAGGTCAGAACCTCGTTGAATCGCCTGCGGCGCTTGGGCATGGTTTACTTCATGGGCAACGACAGCAGCAAATTCCGTATCACCGAAGCGGCGTTCCGTTTCGGTGCTGACGTGCGCAGCGGTGATGACGCGCGTGAAGCACAGTTGCGCATGATCCGAGATGGTGAAGCGCTGCCGTTAGACAGTGGGCTGTCGCTGAACGATGAGGTCGACGAGGGCGAAAGTGCGCAAGACAATGCGGCAGAGAGTCGAGAGGAAGAATAACAATGATTGAACGCGGTAAATTTCGCTCACTGACGCTGGTCAACTGGAACGGCTTTTTTGCCCGAACGTTTGATTTGGACGAACTGGTCACCACGCTGTCCGGGGGTAACGGTGCGGGAAAATCGACGACGATGGCGGCCTTTATCACCGCACTGATCCCCGATTTGACGCTGCTGCATTTCCGTAACACCACCGAGGCGGGGGCCACCAGCGGCTCACGCGATAAAGGGCTGCACGGTAAACTGCGCGCCGGCGTGTGTTATGCCACGTTGGACGTCGTTAACTCTCGCCATCAGCGCGTGTTGGTTGGGGTGCGTCTGCAACAGGTGGCCGGACGTGACAAAAAGGTCGATATCAAACCCTTCGCCATTCAAGGGTTGCCCACCACGTTGCAACCGACGCAGGTGCTGACCCAGTCATTGGGCGAGCGCCAGGTCCGGGTGTTGACGTTGCAAGAACTGAAAGAGCGTGTGGAAGAAATGGAGGGCGTGCTGTTCAAACAGTTCAACTCCATTACCGATTACCATGCGTTGATGTTTGATTTGGGTGTAGTACCTCGTCGGTTACGCTCTGCGTCCGATCGCAGTAAATTCTATCGTCTGATTGAAGCGTCCCTTTACGGCGGGATCTCCAGCGCCATTACCCGATCGCTACGTGATTACCTGTTGCCGGAAAACAGCGGGGTGCGCAAAGCGTTCCAGGATATGGAAGCGGCTCTGCGTGAAAACCGGATGACGCTGGAAGCCATCCGGGTGACGCAATCGGATCGCGATCTGTTTAAACACCTGATTTCGGAAGCCACCTCCTACGTAGCCGCTGACTATATGCGCCATGCCAATGAGCGACGGGTGCATCTGGACGGTGCGCTGGCGCTGCGTCATGACCTGTTTGGTAGCCGTAAGCAGTTGGTGCATGAACAGTATCGCCATGTAGAAATGGCACGCGAACTGGCGGAACAAACGGACGCCGAAAGCGATTTGGAAACCGATCACCAGGCCGCCAGTGACCACCTCAATCTGGTACAAACGGCGCTACGTCAGCAGGAAAAGATCGAGCGTTACGACGCCGATCTGGAAGAGCTGCGCTCGCGTCTGGAAGAGCAGGACATCGTAGTAGAAGAAGCGCGCGAGCAGCTTGAAGAGAATGACGCGCGCGCGCAAGCTGCCGAGCAGGAAGTGGATGAGCTGAAAAGCCAGCTTGCTGACTACCAGCAAGCGTTGGATGTGCAGCAGACCCGAGCGATCCAGTATCAACAGGCGCAACAGGCATTAGAGCGTGCCCGCACGCTGTGCCAGTTGCCAGACTTAACGGCGGACAACGCCGATGAGTGGCTGGAAACCTTCCACGCGCGCGAGCAGGAAGCGACCGAACTGTTGCTGCAACTGGAACAAACCCTGAGCGTCTCCGATGCGGCTTATAACCAATTTGAACAAGCCTATCAGCTCGTCTGCAAGATTGTGGGTAACGTGGCGCGTGGCGACGCGTGGCAAGCGGCGCGCGATGTGCTGCGCGACAGTACCTCTCAGCGTTATCAGGCTGAACGCGTGCATCCCCTGCGTGGTCGTTTGGCCGAACTGGAACAGCGCCTGCGCGAACAGCAGGAAGCGGAACGCCTGCTGCAAGAGTTTGGTAAACGCTATGGTCAGCCCTGTGAGCCGGAAGACTTGGACAGCTTGCAGCAGGAACTGGAACTGAAGATTGAAACCCTCTCTGCGCTGGTCGCAGAAGCCGGGGAGCGCCGTTTGGCGCTGCGTCAGGAACTGGAGCAAATCCAGCAACAAATTCAGACATTAACCGCGCGGGCACCGGTGTGGCTGGCGGCACAGGAAGCCCTGACGCAACTGAGTGAACAGAGCGGCGCCACCTTTGCTGATGGTCAGGCCGTGACCGAGCATTTGCAACAACTGCTGGAGCGCGAGCGTGAAATCACGGTAGAACGTGATGATGTGGCGGCGCGTAAGCGTCACATTGACGATCAAATCGAACGTTTGAGTCAGCCTGGTGGTGCGGAAGATCCGCGTATGACAGCGCTGGCAGAACGCTTTGGCGGCGTGTTGCTGTCCGAAATCTACGATGATGTGACGCTGGACGATGCGCCGTACTACTCGGCGCTGTATGGCCCCTCACGCCACGGTATTGTCGTTGCCGATTTGTCGCTGGTGCGTGAACAGCTTGAAGGGCTGGATGACTGCCCGGAAGATCTCTATCTGATAGAAGGGGATCCGCAATCGTTCGATGACAGCGTCTTCGCGGTAGAAGAACTGGAGAAAGCGGTGGTGGTTAAAATCGCCGATCGCCAGTGGCGCTATTCCCGTTTCCCTGAGGTGCCATTGTTTGGCCGCGCCGCGCGTGAAAATCGCTTGGAGAGTTTGCGCGAGGAGCGTGAAGCGCTGGCGGAGCAGTACGCCACGCTGTCGTTTGACGTACAGAAGACCCAACGTTTGCATCAGGCATTCAGCCGTTTTATCGGTTCTCATCTGGCGATTGCGTTCGATGACGATCCAGAGGCGGCGCTGCGCCCCTTGAGTTCACGTCGCAGCGAGCTGGACCGTGCCATCAACAATTTTGACGCAGAAAACCAGCAGCAGCGTCAGCAATACGATCAGGCCAAAGAGTGTGTTTCATTGCTCAACCGCCTGATCCCGCGCGTCAGCCTGCTGTGTGATGATACCTTGCACGATCGACTCGAAGAGATTCGCGATGAGCTGGATGCTGCAGAGGAGTCCGCGCATTTTATTACGCAGCACGGTGCGTCGTTGGTGAAACTGGAGCCGCTGGTGGCGGTACTGCAAAGCGATCCACAGCAGCATGAACAACTGCGGGCACAGTACACCCAAGCACAAAGTGCACAGCGTCAGGCGAAACAGCAGGCGTTTGCTTTAACGGAAGTGGTGCAACGTCGTTCTCATTTCAGCTATAGCGACTCAGCGGACATGCTGGGGGAAAATGCCGATTTGAATGACAAGTTGCGCCAACGGTTGGAGCAGGCTGAAACCGAACGCACCCGCTCGCGTGAACAGTTACGTCAGCAGCAGGCGCAGTTAACGCAGTACAGTCAGGTGCAGGCGTCGTTGCGCAGTGCGCATGATGCCAAAAACGAAATGCACAAAGAGCTTATTCAGGAATTGCAGGAGATCGGCGTGCGTGCGGATGCGGACGCGGAAGCGCGCGCTCGCACGCGCCGTGATGAATTGCATGCTGCCTTGAGTGCCAACCGCACGCGCCGTAATCAG
The DNA here is from genome assembly GCF_025962695.1 of Candidatus Symbiopectobacterium sp. NZEC135. Taxonomy (NCBI): domain Bacteria; kingdom Pseudomonadati; phylum Pseudomonadota; class Gammaproteobacteria; order Enterobacterales; family Enterobacteriaceae; genus Symbiopectobacterium; species Candidatus Symbiopectobacterium sp. NZEC135. The sequence continues at coordinate 55,936 of NZ_JAGFPF010000015.1, forward strand.
TTGGAGAAGCAGATTACCTTCTGTGAAGCGGAAATGGACAGCTTGCAGAAGAAATTGCGCAAGGTGGAACGTGATTATCACCAGATGCGCGAACAGGTGGTGACGGCGAAAGCGGGCTGGTGTGCTGTGATGCGCCTGGTGAAAGACAATGGCGTAGAGCGCCGTTTGCACCGACGTGAGCTGGCCTACATGGACGCTGACGAATTGCGTTCCATGTCGGATAAAGCGTTGGGGGCATTGCGACTGGCGGTTGCGGATAACGAACATCTGCGCGACGTGCTGCGCGCATCGGAAGATCCGAAACGGCCTGAACGCAAAGTGCAGTTCTATATTGCGGTCTATCAGCATCTGCGTGAGCGTATTCGTCAGGATATTATTCGCACCGATGACCCGGTTGAAGCCATCGAGCAGATGGAAATTGAACTTAACCGTCTGACGGAAGAGCTGACCGCACGTGAAAAAATGCTGGCGATCAGTTCCAAGAGCGTGGCGAACATTATCCGTAAAACCATTCAGCGTGAGCAAAATCGTATCCGCATGCTGAATCAGGGCTTGCAGACGGTTGCGTTTGGGCAGGTGAAAAGCGTGCGCTTGAACGTCAACGTGCGTGAAACGCACACCACGCTGCTCAATGTGCTCTCGGAACAACAAGAGATGCATCAGGATCTGTTCAGCAGCAACCGGTTGACCTTCTCGGAAGCGCTGGCGAAGCTTTACCAGCGCCTCAATCCTGAAGTGGATATGGGACAACGCACGCCGCAAACCATCGGTGAGGAACTGCTCGATTACCGCAACTACCTTGAGATGGAAGTGGAGGTTAATCGCGGTGCTGATGGCTGGTTGCGTGCAGAGAGCGGTGCGCTTTCCACCGGTGAAGCGATCGGGACCGGGATGTCGATTCTGGTGATGGTGGTGCAGAGCTGGGAAGATGAATCCAAACGCCTGCGCGGCAAGGACATTATCCCTTGTCGTTTACTGTTCCTCGATGAAGCGGCGCGTCTGGATGCAAAATCCATCGCCACGCTATTCGAACTGTGTGAGCGGTTGGAAATGCAGTTGGTGATTGCTGCGCCGGAAAATATCAGCCCGGAAAAAGGCACCACCTACAAGCTGGTGCGTAAAGTGTTCCAGAATCAGGAGCATGTACACGTGGTCGGGCTGCGTGGTTTTGGCAGCGAGAATGAAGCACCGCAGGTGCAGGCATCGTAGCGATAATTCTGTGACGTAAAGCGAAGAGGCCGTGTTAAACGGCCTCTTTTTTTTGTCCCTTAATTTCCCTGATAGATACCTCCAACATGACGGACCAGTGAAATAATCCAGTGGGAAGTGGCGCAAAAAATATTGTCTCTTTATATACTAACGGTAATGATGAGCGAATAATTAAAGTAGCAGGCCATCTCAACGTTTTGCGCTGTTTTATGACAATCAGTTTCTGCATAACGTGAATTAGGGAGTCATATCCATTGGACCTCGTAGCTTTCATTGCCGATAAAAATAACGTGGCTGATATCGCGTTTAGTGAATACAGGGGATAAATGGATGTTGTTATGTGAGCAAAAAGCGCAGAGCACGCTGTGCCGCGTTGGCACGTTGTGGACCTTGAGTCTGTTTTCTTTGTGTGCGTTGTCGGCTACCGGGCAGGCAGCGGTGATTTCCCACGCTGTGCCGAGTGTCTCTTCGCACACCGCAGGCAACGCCTCTCATGAAACCAGCGCGGCGGCGTTACAGGCACTGGCGGCGAAAGGCGTTAAACCGCATTATCTCTCAGACATCACCGCACTCTACGCACTGCATCCGGCACAACGGTTGTGGGCGGATGAGCACGCCGTCGTGCAGTTCCAGCAGCAGTTAGCCGAAGTGGCGCTGTCAGGGGTTCAGCCGCAGTTTACGCAATGGGTGACGTGGTTGACCGATGCCAGCATCAAAGGGATGGAACGCGACGTGCTGTTGTCAGATGCCATGCTGGGCTATCTACAGTTTGTTGACGGCGTGGAGCGCAACGGCACTGACTGGCTCTACAGCAGCGTCCCCTACCGTTTGCAATCGCCAGCGCCTGCGCGCGTGGAGCAATGGCGGCAGGCGCTGGTCGCGGGCAACAGCGTTGGATTTGTCTCATCGCTTGCACCGCGCCATTCACAATATGCCAAGATGCATCAGGCATTGAAAACGCTGTTGCTGGATACGCGTCCCTGGCCGGTGTTGACGATGTCGGATACTTTGCGTCCTGAACAGCAAAGTCAGGAACTGACGGTACTGCGTGAAATACTGCAACGCACCGGTATGCTTGCCACATCAGAGAACATCACCCTGTTTAATGAACAACCTGCTGTTGTCGACGCGACTGCGCCGTCACCGGATACCTATACGGGCGATCTGGTCGAGGGGGTTAAGCGCTTCCAACAGTGGCAAGGCTTGGAAGCCGATGGCGTCATTGGCAAACGGACGCGAGATTGGCTGAACGTTTCGCCGCAAACCCGTGCCGCGCTGCTGGCGCTCAATATTCAGCGCCTGCGTCTGGTGCCGGATAATGTCAGCACCGGTATCATGGTGAACATCCCAGATTATTCGTTGAACTACTATCAAAACGGTACGCAGCGTCTCTCTTCGCGCGTGATTGTCGGACAACCGAAACGCAAAACGCCGCTGATGAGCAGTTCATTGTATAACGTGGTAGTTAACCCACCGTGGAACGTGCCCACCACGCTGATTCGTCAGGATATCGTCCCCAAAATCATCAAAGATCCCAGCTACTTGCAGCGCAATAATTATACGCTGCTCTCGGGCTGGCACTCCGAAGCGGAGACTATCGATCCGACGATGATCGATTGGTCCGTGGTATCGGCGGATCGTTTCCCGTATCGCATTCGTCAGGCTCCCGGTGCCAACAACTCGCTGGGGCGGTATAAATTCAATATGCCTAATTCCGAGGCGATTTACTTGCATGATACGCCGAACCATGGGCTGTTCCAGCGTGATATTCGCGCGCTCAGCTCGGGCTGCGTGCGCGTGAACAAAGCGTCCGAACTCGCCGGGATGTTGTTGCAGGATGCGGGATGGAACGATGCGCGCATTTCTTCCACGCTGGCGCAGGGGAATACCACCTATGTGCCGGTTAAACAGCGTATTCCGGTCAATCTATACTATTTGACGGCCTGGGTAGCCGACGACGGCAAACCTCAGTTCCGCACAGATATTTACAATTATGATGATACGGTAAAACGGGGTGCGGGCATCCTGGGCAAAGCAGGGCAACTGCTCCAGTAACCGCTGATATTCTGGGACGTTAGCGCTGTCACACGGTTTATATTGCAGCGGAGGATCAACGCGATCCTCCGCATACCCTGTCATTAAGCGGGTTGACTCGAATACCCTGCACGGTTATGGTGCCAAACGGCGCGTTTTTTTGTCGTCGTTATGTTCACCTTTTACGTCGGGGCACACTTCATGGAATTCATCGATCATCATCGCCGCAGATGGCTGGCGCTGGGCGGAGCCGCGTTGGGCGCTGCCATGCTGCCGGGGCAGGCGTTCGCCACGCTATCAACCCCACGACCGCGCATTCTTACGCTGGCAAACCTTAATACCGGCGAATATCTCAAAACTGAATTCTTCGATGGCCGCCGTTACAATAAAGATGAACTGTCCCGTCTGAACCACTTCTTCCGTGATTACCGCGCCAATAAAATCAAAACTATCGATCCTGGGCTGTTCGATCAACTTTATCGCTTACAGGTGATGTTGGGCACCAACAAACCGGTGCAGCTGATTTCGGGGTATCGCTCGGTGGACACCAACAATGAAATGCGCAGTCATTCGCGCGGCGTGGCTAAACAGAGCTATCACACCAAAGGTCAGGCGATGGATTTTCACATCGAAGGTGTGCAACTGGCGAATATTCGCAAAGCGGCGCTGAAGTTGAAGGCCGGTGGCGTAGGCTACTATCCGAAAAGTAATTTCGTGCACATTGATACCGGGCCGACGCGGAGCTGGTAACCCTTAACGCTAATAGACCCCACGGTCGGACCGTGTCATGATGACGGTCACGTAAGGGTGCTTTTTCGTGAAGTGGAGTGCTATGAAATACCAGATTGTTCCCGTAACGGCGTTCAGCCAAAACTGTACGTTGTTATGGTGTGAAGAAACCCGCGACGCAGCGATTGTTGACCCCGGCGGCGAAGCGGAAAAAATCAAACGTGCCGTCGCGCAGTGCGACATCAAGGTCACTCAAATCCTGTTGACCCATGGACATCTCGATCACGTCGGGGCGGCTTCGCAACTGGCTGAACACTATCAGGTGCCGATTATCGGCCCACATCCCGCAGATGCCTTCTGGCTCGATGGTTTGCCCGCACAGAGCCGTATGTTTGGCCTGACAGAGTGTGCGCCGTTAACACCGACGCGCTGGCTGCAAGAAGGGGATTCGGTGACGGTGGGTAACACCGAGCTGTCTGTGTTGCACTGTCCGGGACATACACCGGGTCATGTGGTGTTTATCGACAAGGTATCGCGTCTGGCGCAGGTGGGGGATGTGATCTTTAACGGCGGTGTAGGGCGCAGTGATTTCCCGCAGGGTGACCATCAGGCGTTGATTACCTCCATTCGCACCAAATTGTTCCCACTTGGGGATGATATCACCTTTATTCCTGGACACGGCCCAATCTCGACGCTGGGACAGGAGCGTAAGACCAATCCTTTTGTGCATGATTAATGCACTGGCATCCCCCGACTAGCAGGGGATGCCTGACAACCTATTACAGCACGGCCACAATGGCTTCGCACAGCGGAGCCATGTTTTCCGGCGTCATCCCTGCCACGTTAACCCGTCCAGAATTCACCGCATAAACCGCAAACTCATCGCGCAGACGTAATACTTGATCTTTGGTCAGGCCGCTGAAGGAAAACATGCCGTTCTGCTGAATGATAAACGAGAAATCCTGCGTCGCGCCTTTTTCCTGTAAGGTATTGACGAACAGATGACGCATGCGTTGAATGCGCTCGCGCATTGCTGTCAGTTCCTGTTCCCACAGGGTACGCAACGCCTCGTTGCCGAGGATGGTCGCCACCACTGCCGCACCGTGTGCCGGTGGGTTGGAGTAGTTGGCGCGGATGATGGATTTCACCTGGCTGAACGCTTTGTCTGCCACATCGGCATTGGCCGCGACCAGGGTGCAGGCACCGACACGTTCGTTATACAAGCCAAAGTTCTTCGAATAAGAGCTGGAAACCAGCAATTCCGGGTGGGAAGCCGCAAAAATACGCAGGCCCTCGGCATCCTCTTCCAGCCCGCGAGCGAAGCCCTGATAGGCAAAATCGAACAGCGGCAGCCAACCCTTCGAAGCGGACAAGTCAGCCAGCGCTTGCCACTGCTGCGCCGTAGGATCGATACCGGTCGGGTTATGGCAACAGCCGTGGAATAGCACCACGTCGCCCGCCTGAACCGCTTCAAGGCTTTTTACCATGCCATCAAAGTCCAGCGCGTGGTTAGCGGCATCGTAATAGTGATAATCACACACTTCCAGTCCGGCAGCCTGGAACACGTTTTTATGGTTGGGCCAGCTTGGATTGCTTACCCAAATACGCTTAGCGGAGGTCTGGCTGGCGATAAACTCTGCGGCAATACGCAGGCCACCGGTGCCACCCGGCGTCTGTGCGCTGCGCGCACGCTTTTCACTGATGATCGCGCTTTGCTTGCCGAACAGTAGCTCCTGCGTGCGCAGGGCGAACTCGGGCAGGCCATCGATCCCGAGATAGTTTTTGGTGGCTTCATTTTCCAGCAAAAATTGTTCTGCTTTTTTTACGCTGGCCAGCACCGGTGTCTTTCCGGTTTCATCTTTGTATACACCGATACCCAGATTGATTTTTTGTGGACGAGAGTCGGCGCGAAACAGATCGGCCAAGCCAAGAATTGGGTCAGCGGCAGCGGCAGTAATATGTTCAAACATTGATGGCTATTCCATGACAGAGGTTAGGCAAGAACCTTCAGGTTACCGCTAGCCATACGCTTTGCCAACCGTTTGCGATCAAAATGCAGGTGAAATAACAGGAAATATTGTAGCAGGCACGATAGCCATAAATGGCGCTAATAATCAGAAAGCAGAAAACAAAAAGACAGGGCACAAGGCCCTGTCTCTTTCGTTATCAGACTGCGTAATGCAGTGGTGATAAAACGAAATTAGAACTGATAAGTTACACCAACAGCAACTTTGTCATCATCGTTGATGCCGTAAGCGTTAGTGTCTTTGATCAGGTTGATGTCGTATTCACTGTATACGGAGAAGTTTTTGTTGAATGCGTAAGTTGCACCCAGGCTCACGTATTTGGTGATGTAAGCGTTACGGTTGTTGGTGTCGTCTTTAGCTTTGCCAGAAACGTAACCCAGAGACGGAGTCAAACCGAAGTCGAAGTTGTACTGAGCAACAGCTTCGAAGATTTTGGTTTTGTCTGCGAAATCGGTATGCACACCACCAACAGTTTTGTTGATGTAAGAAGCGTTACGCAGTTCAGAGTAAATGGCCGCAACATAGATGTTGTTAGCATCATACTTCAGGCCGGTACCCCAAGCTTCTGCTTTCTTGCCACGACCAGAAGCAGTCAAATCGGCATTTTGTTCGACAGTGCGGCTAACTGCCGCATAGTTGGCTATGATACCTACACCAACCGGAGATACGTATTCCAGAGAAGTACCCCAACCGTCACCGTTCGATGTGTCACGATCATCACGTTCGTTCAAAGTATCTTTACTGTTTTTACCTTGGTATTGCAGACCAAAGTTCAGGCCATCAACCAGACCAAAGAAATCTTTGTTACGGTAGGTCAGAACGCCAGTAGAACGGCCAGTCAGGAAGTTGTCAGAGTTGGACTGATCGCCGCCCCATTCAGGCAGCACGTCGGTGTATGCCAGAGAATCGTAAGCGATACCTAGGTTACGACCGTAGTCGATAGTACCGAAATCAGCGATTTTCAAACCAGCGAAAGCGTAGCGGGTTTTAACATCTCTGTTATCACTGCCGTCTTCACTTTTGTTGCCAGCGAATTCAACTTCGTAACGACCATAGCCTGTTACATCGCTGTTGATCTGAGTTTCGCCTTTAACACCCAGACGTGCATAAGATTTGTCACCATCCTGACCGTTGTTGTCAGAGAAACGGTGTTTAGCGGTAACTTTACCGTACAGGTCCACTTTGTTGCCGTCTTTGTTGTACACTTCTGCTGCGTTTACTGCGCCAGCAGCTAACAAAGCCGGGATTACTACTGCAAGAATATTGCGTTTCATCATTATTACCCTCATTGGTGTTTTAAGACACCCGCCGCTGCCATTAACAATTCTCGAAAAAAGTAATAAAACTCTTACGGAACTATCACTGGAAGTTTGGTGTCCTCCTGTGTCTGAACGCAGTGTTCCATTCACTCGCCCGTTAATCTACCCTAAAAATGATACTAAGTTCGTAATCAGGTAACAAAAAGAAAGATTGTGTTTCAAATTGTAAATTTCAGGGAACTTTGTGAGCCTTATCTGAAAGAAAAAAAAAGACCGCGAAAAATTCGCGGTCTTTTTTCTAGTTATTTGTTTTACTTATGTTTAATGCGTATTTAGAAACTGGCGTTGCGCGGAGTGCGTGGGAAAGGGATGACATCGCGCACATTTTGTACACCAGTAACATAGGCAATCAGACGTTCAAATCCGAGCCCAAAACCAGAGTGTGGAATGGTACCGTAGCGACGCAGATCGCGATACCACCAGTAATCTTCTTTATTAAGCCCCATTTCTTCCAGACGACTGTCCAACTGCGCCAGACGCTCTTCACGCTGAGAACCACCGATAATCTCGCCGATACCCGGTGCCAATACGTCCATGGCGGCGACGGTTTTGCCGTCTTCATTCATACGCATATAGAAAGCTTTGATGTCTTTCGGGTAGTTTTTTACCACCACCGGCGCTTTGAAGTGCTGCTCTGCCAAATAACGCTCATGCTCGGAGGCAAGATCGACGCCCCAGAACACCGGGTTTTCGAAGGTGTGTCCGCAATTGAGCAGGATCTCAATTGCATCGGTGTAATCCACCTGGGCGAAATCGGCACTGACGAAGTTTTCCAGACGACTGATCGCTTCTTTATCGACGCGCTCAGCAAAAAACGCCATGTCATCGGCGCGCTCGTCGAGCACGGCTTTGAACACGTATTTCAACAGACTTTCTGCCAGCGCGGCGGCATCGTCCAGCGTCGCAAAGGCCACTTCCGGTTCGATCATCCAGAATTCAGCCAGATGGCGGCTGGTGTTGGAGTTTTCGGCACGGAACGTAGGTCCAAAGGTGTACACGTTGGAAAGCGCACAGGCGTAGGTTTCACCGTTCAATTGGCCTGAAACGGTCAGGAAGGCCTCTTTGCCGAAGAAATCTTCACTGAAATCTACTTTGCCCGCATCGGTGCGCGGCAGGTTTTCCAGATCCAGCGTGGAAACGCGGAACATTTCACCAGCACCTTCGGTATCCGACGCGGTGATAAGCGGCGTTGAGACCCAAAAATAACCGTTTTCATGGAAGAAGCGGTGAATGGCTTGGGCCAGCGTGTGGCGTACGCGCGCTACGGCACCGATCAGGTTAGTGCGCGGGCGCAGGTGCGCGACTTCACGCAGGTACTCAATGCTATGACGCTTTGCCGCCATCGGATAGGTGTCCGGGTCATCCACCCAGCCTACCACTTCAACGGCAGTCGCTTGAATTTCGAAAGACTGGCCTTCACCCGGTGACGCAACCACGGTACCCGTGATGATAACGGAGCAGCCGGTGGTCAATTTCAGAACGTCATTCTGGTAATTGGGAAGATTATTATTTACGACCGCCTGTAACGGATTAAAGCAGGAACCGTCATAGACGGCGATAAAGGAGATACCGGCTTTAGAATCTCTCCGGGTACGTACCCAGCCGCGCACGGTGACTTCACTGTCAACGGCGACACGGCCTTGCAGTACGTCGACTACAGGCACTACGCTCATAAAATTCTCTCTTCTCAATGAATGATATTTAACGGGTCAACCCCTAAGGGTGATTTGCTATGTTACTTGCCGTCTGGCAGGACACAAGCAGAAATCACCGGAATGCGTCAAGTTTTGCGCATTCCGGCAACGTTGGGTTAAATACTGAGCAGTCGAACAGACTAACTGGCTTTTCTGATGCGCGGCAGATCGAAGGCTTTGCGCAGTGCGGAAATAAATGCGGCGTCATGGCAAATAGTTTTGCCGGGACTGTCGGAGAGTTTCGCCACCGGACGACCGTTGCACTCTACCAGCTTGATAACAATATTTAGCGGTGTCACGCCTGGAATATCGCAGGTCAAACGCGTACCGATGCCAAACACCAGATTAATGCGCTGAGAAAAATGGCGATAGAGTGTAAGCGCTTTTTCCAGATGCAGATTATCGGAGAACACCAGCGTTTTACTCATGGGATCAATGCCTAAGCGCTGATAATGCGCGATGGCCTTTTCGCCCCAATCGATCGGATCCCCGGAATCATGACGCAATCCCTGATAGGCGTTAGCGAAATCGAGGTCGAAATCACGCAGGAACGCATCCATGGTGATGCAGTCTGTCAGTGCAATACCGAGCTGATCGGGGTATTCCACCAGCCAGGCGTGCAGGGCGGCACGTTGGCTGTTCGCCAATGTCGCGCCGAGCTGTTGATGCGCCTGGAACCATTCATGCGCCTGCGTTCCCACCGGCGTCAGCCCCAAGCGACGCGCCAGATCGTAGTTGCTGGTGCCAATCAAATAGGGGAACTCTTGCTGTAACACGCTCACGATCTCGTGTTGCACATCGCGGGAAAAACGACGCCGGGTGCCGAAATCCATCAGTTTGAAATGGCTCAGGTCGATCCCCTGACTGCGTTCACGGAACTGCGCCAGCGTGCGGCGCAACTGCGCCACGGCGTGCACGGCGCTAACGTCCGGCGTGCGCGAGCGGTGCACCACTTCACTGATCACCGCCAGCAAGGGAACTTCCCACAAAATCACTTCGCGCCAGGGGCCGCGAATGCGAATATCCAGCTTGCCGTGATGGTTGCTTACGGTAACCTGCTGCGGGTTAAAGCGGAAATGGCGCAGCCACTGTAAATAATCTGCGGCAAAAAAAGGCAGCGTAGAGAGGTAAGCGAACTCGTCGTCGCTGAGTGACAGTTGGCTCATCAGCGCAATCTGCGCGGTGATAGTCTCTGCATAACTCCCTAACAGCTCATCGCCGCGGCAGCGGAATTCCGCTGTAACGTCCACATCATAATAATGATGAAACACCGCTTGCTGCATATGAAGCTTATACGCATCCGTATCCAGCAATGAGTTCAAAATCGGGGAAGGGTGTAAAGTCATAATGCGTTACAGCATCCTCGTCAGACGCGTTTCCACTATCAAAATCATCAGCAACGTTCGGTGAGTATACCTTGATTCACGCTGCATTGTCGCTATCGCCAGATAACATCATAATTCTGCCAGAAAAGAGAGGTCCATTCGTGCTCTGCATGGTTATTGTTCTCATTCACATAGTCATGGCAACATCGTTGTAACAGGCATAAACTGAACTGTCAAAGCAAAGAGTGAGGTGTAAACATCCTATGAATCAACAGCCGCAAGTAAAATACCGTCATGATTACCGTGCACCGGACTATACCATCAGCGATATCGCGCTTGATTTTGTTCTGGATGCACAGAAAACGCACGTCACGGCAGTGAGCCAGGTGGTTCGGCAGGGAGAGGCGGGGGCGCCGTTAAAACTGGACGGTGAAGGACTGACGCTGTTAAGCCTGACGGTGGATGGCCAAGCCTGGCCGCACTATCAGGTTGAGGATGATGGCTTGCTGCTAACGCACCTGCCCGCCGCGTTCACGCTCAGCATCGTCACAGAGATTAACCCCGCGGCTAACAGCGCGCTGGAGGGGTTATACCAATCCGGTGCTGCGCTTTGTACCCAGTGTGAAGCGGAAGGTTTCCGCCACATTACCTATTATCTGGACCGACCCGATGTGCTGGCGCGCTTTACCACGCGCATCACCGCCGATCCGGTTCGCTACCCGTATTTACTCTCCAACGGAAATCGCATCGCACAGGGTACGCTGGACGATGGTCGACACTGGGTCGAGTGGCAGGATCCGTTCCCGAAACCGTGCTATCTGTTTGCACTGGTGGCGGGGGACTTCGATGTGCTCAGCGACAGTTTTACCACCCGTTCCGGACGTGAAGTGGCCCTTGAGCTGTATGTCGATCGCGGTAACCTCGATCGTGCAGGCTGGGCGATGACCTCACTGCAAAATGCCATGAAGTGGGACGAAACCCGTTTCGGTCTGGAGTATGACCTCGACATCTATATGATCGTCGCAGTGGACTTCTTTAATATGGGCGCGATGGAGAATAAAGGGCTCAACGTCTTCAATTCCAAATACGTGCTTGCCAAGGCAGAAACCGCTACCGATAAAGATTATCTCAATATTGAAGCGGTAATTGGCCATGAATATTTTCACAACTGGACCGGTAACCGTATTACCTGCCGTGACTGGTTCCAGCTCAGCCTAAAAGAAGGGCTGACGGTGTTCCGCGATCAAGAGTTCAGCTCCGATCTGGGGTCGCGCCCGGTAAACCGCATTGATAACGTGCGTGTGATGCGCGGTGCACAGTTTGCCGAAGACGCCAGCCCGATGTCGCACCCGATCCGTCCGGATCAGGTGATCGAAATGAATAACTTCTATACCCTGACGGTTTACGAGAAAGGTTCAGAAGTGATCCGCATGATGCACACGCTGCTGGGTGAGGATAACTTTCAGGCAGGCATGCGGCTTTATGTCGAGCGTCACGACGGCAGTGCAGCGACCTGTGATGATTTTGTACAGGCGATGGAAGATGCCTCGGGTGTGGATCTGACGCAGTTCCGCCGTTGGTATAGCCAGTCGGGTACGCCGGTGGTGACGGTGCGCGATGATTACAATGCCGCAACGCAGCAATATCTGCTGTCGGTCAGCCAAAAAACGCCGGTGGGTGCGGACGGTCAGGAAAAACGCCCGCTGCATATTCCGCTGGATATTGAACTGTACGATCAGCAGGGCAACGTGATTCCGTTGCAATATGCCGGTCAGACCATCGATTCGGTGCTAAACCTGACCGAAGCAGAGCAGACGTTTGTGTTTGATAATGTGCCGAGTCAGCCGATCCCTTCTTTATTAAGGGAGTTTTCTGCGCCGGTTAAGCTCAACTATGCCTGGAGCGATGCGCAACTGACCTTCCTGATGCGTCACGCCCGCAATGATTTCTCGCGCTGGGATGCGGCACAAAGCCTGTTGGCGAACCATATTCGCCTCAACGTGGCGCGCTATCAGCAACACCAACCGCTCTCGTTGCCGCTGCATCTGGCTGATGCGTTCCGTGGGGTGTTGTTGGATCCTGCGCTGGATCCGATGTTGGCGGCACAAATTCTAACGTTGCCCAGTGAAAACGAGATGGCGGAGCTGTTTGACATTATCGATCCGCTAGCCATTGCAGCAGTGCGTGACGCGATGGTGCGTACGCTAGCGATGGAGCTGTCCGATGAGTGGCTCGCGGTGTATCGCGTTAACGCCACCGCAGAGTACCGCATCGAACATGCTGATATTGGTAAACGTGCCCTGCGCAACACCTGCCTCTATTATCTGGCATTTGGCGACGTGGCGCAGGCTGATGCGCTGGTCAGCGCACAGTATCAGCAGGCGGACAACATGACGGATGCGTTGGCGGCACTCTCGAGTGCGGTCAGTGCGCAACTGCCAGTGCGCGATACGTTGATGGCGCAGTTTGACGATCGCTGGCACACCGATGGTCTGGTGATGGATAAATGGTTTACCTTGCAAGCCACCAGTCCGGCCAGTGATGTGTTGTCTCGGGTGCGAGCGTTGCTGAACCACCGTTCATTCAGCCTGAATAACCCCAATCGCCTGCGTGCGTTGGTCGGCGCGTTTGCCAGTGCCAACCCGGCTGCGTTTCATGCTGCGGACGGTGAAGGCTACCGCTTCCTGACCGAGATCCTCAGCGATCTCAATACCCGCAATCCGCAGGTCGCGGCTCGGTTAATCGAGCCACTGATCCGACTGAAACGCTACGATGAATCGCGTCAGGCGTTGATGCGTCAGTCACTGGAGCAATTGAAAACGCTGGATAACCTCTCTGGCGATCTGTTTGAGAAAATTGGTAAGGCGTTGCAACGCTAATCGGTCCTCAAGGTTCCCGCGTTAAGCGGGAACCTGTTTTCTGTGATAAGTGTTTTACTTTCCCTCGCGATCTCATTACCATTCCCCGCCGTGCGTCAGGAAGTCACCCGCGTTATTCTTGTTTTTGCATGCATGACTTTTGGGATCTCAGGAGACACTATGTTCTATCCCGTAATCAAGAAGGCACTCTTTCAGCTCGATCCAGAACGGGCTCACGAATTTACCTTCCAGCAGTTACGTCGTTTATCGAATACCCCCTTTGAATTTCTTATTCGCCAATCCGTTCCCACCAAACCTGTTACCTGCATGGGACTCTCATTTAAAAATCCACTCGGTTTAGCCGCCGGCTTGGATAAAGATGGCGATTGCATTGATGCGCTGGGCGCAATGGGTTTTGGTCATATTGAAGTCGGTACGGTAACACCGCGTCCGCAGCCCGGTAATGATAAACCGCGTCTGTTTCGCGTTGTGGAAGCAGAAGGGTTAATTAACCGCATGGGATTTAATAACCATGGCGTGGATAACCTGATCGAGAACGTAAAAAAATCCCGTTTTGGCGGCGTGCTGGGAATTAATATCGGCAAGAATAAAGATACGCCGGTTGAGCAGGGTAAAGATGACTATTTGATCTGCATGGACAAGGTCTATGCCCATGCCGGATATATTGCGATCAATATCTCTTCACCGAATACGCCGGGATTACGTTCACTGCAATACGGTGACGCGCTGGACGATCTATTGCAGGCGATTAAAAATAAACAAGAAGCCTTGCAGCAACAGCATCAGAAATATGTGCCGATCGCCGTGAAGATCGCGCCGGATCTTTCTGAGGAAGAATTGATCCAAATTGCTGACAGTTTGGTGCGCCATAACATTGATGGGGTGATTGCCACCAATACCACATTGAATCGTGACTTGATTCAGGGGTTAAATCATTGCGGGCAAACCGGTGGATTAAGCGGGCGTCCGTTACAGCAAAGCAGCACCGAGGTTATTCGTCGTCTGGCACAAGAATTGAATGGCCGTTTGCCGATTATTGGCGTTGGCGGTGTCGATTCACTGATGGCGGCACGGGAAAAAATGGCCGCGGGTGCATCCCTGGTACAGATATATTCCGGCTTCATTTTCCATGGACCGCGCCTGATTAAAGATATCATTACCCATATTTAATCTTTTCATCACCTCATTTCTGGTTGGGGGTTTATTTATTCCCCCAGCTAGTCTATATTTTACTCGTTTGTGCAATTAATCTTCTTTTTTACCAAAAACGCGACTGACATACCCTTACAAACGGTATGAAGGATATAAACCGTTTTACTTGTCAAGGATGGCAATGGTATGTGGTATGCAAGCGCAATGGCGTCGATGAGAATGGCCCAGGGGGAAGGTGAATAATATGAAGTTAAAACCTGACGATAATTGGCGCTGGTATTTTGATGCGGAACACGATCGTATGATGCTGGATTTAGCTAACGGCATAGTATTTCGTTCTCGTTTTGCGGCCAAAATGCTTACGCCAGATGCGTTTTCCCCCGTCTCATTTTGTGTTGATGACGCCGCATTGTTTTTCACCTTTCAGGAAAAATGTCAGCCTATTTCATTGCAGCATGAATTGCAGGCAGAGCTGGTATTAAATGCGCTGGTGGCTCACCGTTATTTAAAACCTCTGATGCCAAAGAGCTGGTATTTTGCGCAACAACCCCATGAACAACAGGCACCGCACATGGGCGATGCGGTTTGGGTCATGCTGGCTGAAAGCCAGGAGATTGCCTGTTTTATGGTGGTGGATCGCGGTGAAAAAGCCAGCTTGTGCGTGCTGGCGCAAGAAGCGCTGATGCTCAACGGCAAAACCATGCAGTTAGGCGAAGCGATTAAAATCATGCATGACCGCCTGTTGCCTCAGCAGAGCACGTTGGCAGGGGCGATGCCATCGGCATCTTTCCCCTATGCCAAGGTGGTGTAGGGGAAAGGGCCTTGTCAGGCGAGCACCACATCTCCCTGCGGCACGCAACTGCACGCCAGAATCGTGCCATCCTCGCGCACGGCACCCTGCTTTAAGGGCGAAACCTCTCCGCTGACCAGCGTCATTTTGCAACAACCGCACACACCCGCCCGGCAAGAATAGGGCACGCGCACGCCGTGCTGCTCGAGTTGCTCTAACAGAATCTGCTGATTATTGCCCGGCAGCGTTTTTCCCTGATAGTGCAGAGAAAGGCCTTGTTCCGCCTGAACCGGCGCTTCCAGCGTGGCGGCAGGGGTGCCTGCACCATAGCAACGCGGTGGCTTGGTTGCCAGCACCTCGACGCTATCGCCCACCCGAATAATACCGCTTTGACGTGCCACCATATTCTGACCAAAATCCACGTCACCGTTTTCCGCCGTGCGGAAGGCTTGCAACGTGGCGAGCGGCTCTCCCGAGGGATGTTTGCGCCCGCGCTCTGTGCTCACGGTGGTCAACACGCAGCGGCTGCACGGTTTGACAACGTCAAAAGTCACCTCGCCAACACGCAGCGTCTGCCAACTGTCCTCCGCGAAAGCCTCGGCGCCGGTCACCACAATGTTAGGACGGAACTGAATCAGCTTGATGCCCGCGCTACACCGCTGGCGCAGTGCCTGAAAAGAGGCCTCATTGACCAACAGATAAGGGTAACCGTCGGCGAACCCCAGCGGGATGTCGGGAAACCGCTTCACGCGACGAGAGGGCATGTCGCCAACCCAGCGCAACTGTACCGGACGTTTAAAATACCCGCTCAGCCACTGGTTAATGTTATCAGGTGCGATACAGGCGGAAAAATGCGTGCCCCAGACTTCAGTGGACTGTGGCGTAGGGGCGAAATCCGAATAGCATACTAACGCCTGAGCGCCGTCAGGTGCGGTGAGAAACAGGCCGTCAGGCAGCAACGCCGGTGTAAACAGCACCATTTCAGGAAACTGGCGCGCCGTGATAAAGGTCCCATCCGGTTCTGTCACCATAAATGAACGGTCATAAGCCAGACCGCTGGGCGTTGCCAAGGCATGGGAAAGTTGCAAACCGCGTAGGGATTTGACCGGGTGAACGTACAGTTGGGAAACACCAATCATCAAGAGTGCCTATCTGTTCAAAGGTATTTAACGCGGCAACTTTATGACAAGTCGCTGGGATTAGCTATAATGCGCCTCAATTTTATGTGTTACACCCGTGATACTTCAAATTGCACGTGCGCTGACTGTGTGGGGTTACTCGAACCACTTATCGCTTTCCTGCAACCTGAAGTCGTCTGGGTCTACCCTTTTACCTTGGTGGTCGTCGTATTATGAATTCTCTGTTTGCCAGCACGGCGCGTGGTCTGGAAGAACTGCTTAAAAGTGAACTTGAAGCGTTAGGTGCGCAGGAATGCAGCCTGGTTCAAGGCGGCGTGCATTTTCAGGGTGACGACCGTTTGATGTATCACAGCTTGCTGTGGAGTCGCCTGGCATCACGCATCTTACTGCCGCTCGGTGAATGCAAGGTCTACAGCGATCTCGATCTCTACCTCGGCGTTCAGGCCATTGACTGGACCTCCGTGTTCTCGGTTGACAGCGCTTTTGTGGTGCATTTTACCGGCACTAACGACGAAATCCGTAATTCTCAGTACGGCGCGCAGAAAGTGAAAGACGCCATTGTTGACAGCTTTGTGCGTAAAACGGGTCAGCGCCCTAACGTGGCTAAACAGCAACCGGACATTCGCATCAATGTGTTTCTGCAACGCGAGACGGCCAGCATTGCGCTGGATCTCAGCGGCGAAGGTTTGCATCAGCGCGGTTATCGTGAAGGCACTGGCGCTGCGCCGTTGAAAGAAAACCTGGCTGCGGCCATCGTGCTGCGCTCAGGGTGGCAGTTGGGTACGCCACTGATCGATCCGCTGTGCGGTTCCGGTACGCTGCTGATTGAAGCCGCGATGATGGCCGCCGATCGCGCACCGGGCCTGCGCCGTAATCATTGGGGATTCAGCGCCTGGCTGAACCATAACGCCGATCTGTGGCGCGAGGTGGTGGCCGAGGCGCAGGTGAGGGCCAAGCAAGGCCTGCAAACCACCACCTCCCGTTTTTACGGTTCGGACAACGATAGCCGGGTGATTGAATTGGCACGTGCTAATGCGCGCCGTGCCGGTGTCAGCGAGTTGATAACCCTCTCGGTACAGGATGCGGTGCAACTGCGCAATCCGCTGCCGCAAGGCCCGACAGGAACGGTACTCAGTAACCCGCCTTACGGTGAGCGTCTGGAGAGTGAACCCGCGCTGATTGCCTTGCACAATATGTTGGGCCGCAAACTGAAAAGTGAGTTTGGTGGCTGGACGTTGTCGCTGTTCAGTGCGTCACCGGAGCTGTTAACCAGCTTGCCGTTGCGCGCTGAACGCCAGTTTAAGGCCAAAAACGGGCCGCTGGATTGCGTACAGAAAAACTACCGTATCAGCGCTGCACCTGAGTCCCCTGCGGATGAAACCAGTACGCCGCGCGTGAGCGCTGAAGTTGCGCCGGATTTTGCCAACCGGCTGCGTAAAAATTGCCGTAAACTGGAAAAATGGGCCCGTCAGCAGGGTATAGAATGTTATCGCCTGTATGACGCCGATCTTCCGGAATACAATGTGGCTATCGATCGTTACGGCAGTTGGGTGGTGGTGCAGGAGTACGCGCCGCCGAAAACCATCGATCCACAAAAGGCGCGCCAGCGCGTGTTTGATATCATCAACGCGACGTTGCATGTGTTGGAATTGCCTGCCAATCGTCTGGTGTTAAAAACTCGCGAGCGGCAAAAGGGCAAAAGCCAGTATGAAAAACTGGCGCAGAAGGGCGATTTCCTGCTGATGCAGGAGTATAACGCCAAGCTGTGGGTGAATCTGACCGATTATCTGGATACCGGACTGTTTCTCGATCACCGTATCGCGCGCAAGATGCTGGGCGAAATGAGTAAAGGAAAAGACTTCCTGAACCTGTTTGCTTATACCGGCACGGCCAGCGTCCACGCGGGGCTGGGCGGAGCGCGTAGTACTACCACGGTGGATATGTCACGTACCTATCTGGAATGGGCGGAGAAAAACCTCAGCAGCAATGGTCTGGCAGGTCGCCAGCATCGGCTTATTCAGGCGGATTGCCTGACCTGGATGCAGGAAACGCGTGAGCAGTTTGACCTGATTTTTATCGATCCGCCCACGTTCTCAAACTCGAAACGCATGGCCGATGCCTTTGACGTACAGCGCGACCACCTAGCGTTGATGAAAGATTTGCAGCGTATGCTGCGTCGAGGCGGTACCATTCTATTTTCCAATAACAAACGCGGTTTCCAGATGGATATGGCGGGCATTGCTGCCCTTGGGCTTAGCGCTACGGAAATCAGCGAGAAAACCCTTTCATTAGATTTTGCCCGCAATCGACAGATTCACAACTGCTGGCTGCTGCGACACGCGGGCGAGGAAAAGTAAGTCATGTCATTAATTAGCGTCTCGGGTGCCTGGCTGTCGTTCAGCGATGCCCCTTTGCTCGACAACACCGAACTGCATATTGAAGAAAATGAACGCGTCTGCCTGGTGGGGCGTAACGGAGCGGGGAAATCGACCCTGCTGAAAATTCTGGCGCGCGAAGTGCGGTTGGATGATGGGCGTATTGTTTATGAACAAGATCTGATCGTCTCCCGCTTGCAGCAGGATCCACCGCGTGACGTAGCGGGTAGCGTATTTGATTTTGTGGCGGAAGGGGTGGCCGAGCAGGCCGACTACCTGAAACGCTATCATGAAGCCTTGCGTCTGGTGGAACAGGATCCCAGCGATAAGAACCTCAACCAGTTGGCAGTACTTCAGGAAACGTTGGAGACACAAGGACTGTGGCAGTTAGAAAATCGCATCCACGATGTGTTAGACCAATTGGGGCTCACGGCGGATGCGCCTTTGTCCTCGCTCTCTGGCGGCTGGCTGCGCAAGGCCGCGCTGGGCCGTGCGTTGGTCAGCGGCCCGAAAGTGTTGCTGCTTGATGAACCCACCAACCATCTGGATATTGAAACCATCGACTGGCTGGAAGGTTTCCTCAAAACGTTTCAGGGCAGCATCGTTTTCATCTCCCATGACCGCTCCTTTATTCGCAACATGGCGACGCGTATTGTCGATCTCGATCGCGGCAAACTGGTTTCCTGGCCTGGCGATTACGATAAGTACCTGCTGGGTAAAGAAGAAGCGTTGCGCGTGGAAGAACTGCAAAATGCCGAATTCGATCGCAAACTGGCGCAGGAAGAGGTGTGGATCCGTCAAGGTATCAAGGCGCGCCGTACGCGCAATGAAGGCCGGGTGCGTGCGCTGAAAGAGCTGCGTAAAGAGCGCTCACAGCGCCGCGAAGTGATGGGCTCTGCCAAAATGCAGGTGGAAGAAGCGGCCCGCTCTGGCAAAATCGTGTTTGAACTGGAAAACGTCGATTATCGTATCGGGGATAAAAACCTGGTGCAGGGGCTTACTGCTCAAGTGTTGCGCAGCGACAAGATAGCGTTGGTTGGGCCAAATGGCTGTGGTAAAACCACGCTGTTGAAACTGCTGTTGGGCGATTTGCAAGCGTCGCACGGTCGTGTTCATTGCGGCACCAAGTTGGAAGTTGCCTATTTCGATCAACACCGCGCGGAGCTTGATCCTGAGCGTACCGTGATGGATAACCTGGCCGAAGGCAAACAGGAAGTGATGGTGAATGGCCGTTCTCGCCATGTGCTGGGCTACCTGCAAGATTTCCTGTTCCATCCCAAACGGGCAATGACGCCGGTAAAAGCCCTGTCAGGCGGTGAACGTAACCGACTGCTGCTGGCGCGTTTGTTCCTCAAACCCAGCAACCTGCTGATCCTTGACGAACCGACCAACGATCTTGATGTGGAAACGCTGGAGTTGCTCGAAGAACTGATCGACAGCTATCAAGGTACCGTGCTGTTGGTGAGTCACGACCGTCAGTTTGTCGATAACTCAGTCACCGAGTGCTGGATTTTCGAAGGGGATGGACGTATTAACCGCTATGTTGGCGGTTATTATGATGCGCAGCAACAGCGTGCTGAAGCCGTGCCGCTGCGTAAATCTCAGCCTGCGGCGACGGAAAAATCCGCAGAGAGTAAAGAGACCGTTCAAAGCGCATCCAGCGCTAAACGTCAAACCGGTAAACTCAGTTATAACCAGCAGCGCGAACTGGAGCAACTACCTCAGAAACTCGAACAGTTGGAGCAGTCCATAGCGTCGTTACAGGCACAAATGAGCGATGCTGATTTCTTTACGCGTCCGCGTGATGAAACGCAAAAGGTATTGAACGCCTTGGCGGAAGCGGAGCAGGAGCTGGAAGCGAGTTTTGCGCGCTGGGAGGCGTTGGAAACGCAGAAAAACGGCTAACGTTGCGTATACTACCCACGGGTAGATGCCTTCTGACGGTAACCCTACGCATGATATACCGTGCCGTGGGAAACACGAGCCTTCTACAGGTAACGGCGGCGGCGCTCCTGACCGGAGTGCCGCACGGCGAAATATAATGGAGGCGGAGCGTGTGCAATCATAATGCGAGGCATGACGACTACATGTTATGCCCCCAGTGCGACATGCTGGTGGAATTGCCTCCCCTAAAGCATGGGCAAAAGGCGGTGTGTCCGCGCTGTAAATCAACCTTGGCCAACCGCCAGAATCAGGCGCGCCAGCGCTCCATCGGTTTTGCCTTCAGCGCCTTGCTGATGCTGGCATTGGCGAACGCTTTTCCTTTTGTTTATATGCGCGTGGCGGGCATCACCAGTGAGATATCACTGTTTGAGATCCCACAGGTCATGGTGTCGGATGATTATGCCAGCGTCGCCTTTCTGTTTATGCTGTTTGTTCAGGTGATCCCGGCGCTTTCTATGGTGATGGTTATTTTGCTGTCGCTGCGTTCTGCAATGCCATCACGGATGAAACGGCTGATGGCTATCTGGCTCTTCTGGTTAAAGAGCTGGGGAATGGCCGAAATTTTTCTCGCTGGCGTACTGGTGAGTTTCGTGAAGCTGATGTCTTATGGCGACATTGGTGTCGGCACCGGTTTTGTTCCCTATGTACTGTTTTGTTTGCTGCAACTGCTGGCCTATCAAAGTCTGGATCGGCGCAGCGTGTGGAATGACGTAGCGCCTGCGCCGCAACTCCCCTTTGCACCGCAGACCGGACGCTCGGGGTTGGCACAAGGGCTGCGTTCCTGCACCTGTTGTACGGCGATATTGCCTGCCGAACAGTGGGAATGCTTGCGTTGTCATCGCCACGGCCATGCGCGACGCAAAAACAGCCTGCAATGGACGCTAGCGCTGCTGTTAACCTCCGTATTGTTGTATGTTCCGTCTAACCTGCTGCCTATCATGATCACCGAGGCGTTGGGGAGTAGTGAAACCTCCACCATTATGTCGGGGGTCATTTTGCTGTGGGGTATGGGGTCCTACCCCGTGGCACTGGTGATCTTCATTGCCAGTATTATGGTGCCGTCGTTGAAAATGCTGGCACTGGCGTGGTTGTGCTGGAGTGCGGCAGGCAACGGACGTCAGGATAACGAGCGGCTGCACGTGGTGTATGAGATGGTGGAATTTGTCGGTCGCTGGTCGATGATCGACGTCTTTGTCATTGCGGTGCTGTCTGCCATGGTACGCATCGGCCAGTTAATGAGTGTTTATCCGGCAATCGGCGCGGTGCTGTTTGCGCTGGTGGTCATTTTGACCATGTTTGCCGCCATGACGTTTGATCCCCGTTTGTTGTGGGATCGCCAGCGTGATAATGACCAAGAGGGATCAGCCATTGGCGAAAAATAACTATTCTGTCGCGAACGTAGAAGCGATTAAACGCTGGTCGCCCGTGTGGATTGTGCCCATTGTAACGGTGCTGATCGGAGCCTGGATTTTATTCTATCATTTCAGTCATCTGGGGCCGCAGATCACGCTAACGACGCAGAGTGCCGAAGGGATTGTGGCTGGCAAAACCACCATCAAAAGCCGCAGTGTGGATGTGGGCGTGGTGGAAAGCGTGGTGTTGAGTGAAGACCTGCGCCAGGTGGAGATTGTGGCCCGCTTGCATTCTGGTATGGGCAAATTACTGCGTCATGATTCCGTGTTCTGGGTAGTAAAACCTCAGATTGGCCGCGAGGGGGTTTCTGGATTAGGCACGCTGCTGTCCGGTGCGTTCATCGAGCTTCAGCCGGGAGTGAGCGGTGAAACACGCAGTGAATTTGCGTTGCTGGATTCACCGCCGCTGGCACCCCCGCACGCCAAAGGGATCCGTATTTTGCTCGACAGCGAGCGTTCGGGGCAGTTGAACGCTGGCGATCCGGTGCTGTTTCGTGGTTATCGCGTCGGTTCAGTTGAAACCAGCGAGTTCGATACCAAGGCGCGCCAAATGCGCTATCAGCTGTTTATTACCGCGCCTTACGACAGCCTGGTGACCAGCAATGTCCGTTTCTGGAAAGACAGTGGCGTGACGCTGGATATGTCAGCGCAGGGGATGCGGGTGGAAATGGGATCGTTAACCACCTTGTTTAGCGGCGGTGTTAGCTTTGACGTGCCGACCGGTTGGGATCTGGGTGAACGTGTGCAAGATCGTGCGCACTATCAGCTGTTTGATAATGAGCGCAGTATTCAGGACTCGCTCTACACCGAGTACAAAGAATATGTAATGTTCTTTGATGAGTCTATTCGCGGGTTGCAGGTAGGGGCACCGGTAGAATTCCGTGGTATTCGTTTGGGAACCGTAGCACAAGCACCGTTGGTGACGACCAATTTCAAGCAGGATATAAACATGGATTATCGCATTCCGGTGCTGATCCGCGTTGAACCTGCACGTTTTGAAAAGATCATCGGCAAGCAGTTTGATTATCAGAAACAGCTCGCTGACGCACAGTCCATGGGGCTGCGTGCCTCATTGAAAACGGCCAACCTGTTGACCGGCGCCTTGTTTATCGATCTCGACTTTTACCCGAAAGCGCGCGACAACAGTACAGGACCGCTGCGAGTGGTTGATGGGTATCCGGTGTTGCCAACCGTGGGTGGCGGTTTGTCGCAAATCCAGCAAAAACTGATGGCGGTGTTGGATAAGGTCAACGACCTGCCATTAACGCCAATGGTGAGTGAAGCGACCAAAACGCTGGCGGAGAGCCAGTCAACGTTGCGGGAGTTGAAGAAAACGCTTGCCTCGTTAAACCAGATAACCTCCAGCAAAGCGATGCAATCGTTGCCGCAGGATATGCAGCAAACGCTTCAGGAACTGAACCGCAGTATGCAAGGCTTGCAGCCTGGCTCACCGGCCTATAACCGATTGGTGGCGAATATGCAGCGCCTGGATCAGGTATTAAGGGAGTTGCAGCCGGTATTACGCACGCTGAATGATAAAAGCAACGCACTGATCTTCCAGGCACCTGAGAGCGAAGATCCGCAACCGAAGAGGGCGAAACCATGAGGAAAGGATTGCTGGTGGCAATGGCGTTGTTGTTGAGTGCATGCAGCAGTACAACGCCAAAAACCTATTACCAACTGCCGCAGCCGTCCGTGGCGGCTGCGGGAAAAACGGATCTCACCGCGGCCCGCACGCTGTGGCTTTCCCACGTTTCGTTGGCGGATTATCTCAGTACGTCGGGCCTGGTTTACCAGACCAATGATGTGCGTTATGTCATTGCCAGCAATAACCTGTGGGCCAGCCCATTGGAGCAACAGTTGCAACAGACACTGCAAAGCAGTCTGAATGCCGGGCTACCGGGCTGGACGGTAAGTTCGCAGCCGTTGGGGGCCGCTCCCTCAGAACTGGCTGTTACCGTCAAAGCCTTCCACGGTCGCTACGATGGAAAAGCGGTGGTGCAAGGGGTGTGGACCTTGCAGCGCGGCGATCGGTTGCTGCGCCAGCCGTTTAATCTGGTACTGCCGGTCAGCGACGATGGTTATGATGCGTTGGTGGCAACGCTGGCGCAAGGTTGGCAGCAGGTTGCTCAATCCATTGCCGCACAGATTCAACGCAGCGAATAGTTTTTAGTAATAGGATATACTTATTTAACACTATGTAATTTAACGATTTATCGTTTGTTGTATAGCACTGTTTTTATGCATTTGCGTGCTTGCAGTGCGCCATGATGGCGCACTGCACCTTTCTGAAAAATCCCCCATCACTATCTTCTCTATAAATATCAATCGGTTATTTTTTGGCACAGATACTGCAATGTTAATCGCATAACATTATGACTGCGAATGACAGGGCACTAACATGCAGCAAGATGACGCCTCTTCCGCTATCCCCGACGCCAACGTGCGCATTGATCTCATCGTACGCATTGAAGCGTCATTCAGTCAGCAGACCCCCAGCGGTAAACGTATCGCCGGCTGGCTGCTGAACAATCTGGCACAGATACCGTTTGAATCGGCGGACAGCATCGCTGGCTATACCGGCACGACGGGGATCACAGTAGGGCGTTATCTGCGCAAGCTGGGCTATCGCAATCTGGAGGATGTCAAAGCAAGCCTGCGCGCCGATGCGCTGGCCCCTTATCGTCCCTGGGGCGTGACTGACCGACTGGATGCCTGGCAGCAGCAACGTACTCTCTCGGATCGCCTCAGCCCCTCTCTGCGGTTGGAGCTTGATGCCATTCAAGACGTCTATCGTCTGGCGCAAACGGAGACTTTTGCGCGTATCAGTCAGCAACTGGCTGAGGCAGAGGCGGTATTTATTCTCGGTATCCAGTCCACGCGCGGTATTGCCAACGCGTTTTTTAGCCATCTTGAGTATTTGCGCCCGCGTGTGAGCTATGTCGATGGACTGTCTGGCACCTGGGTGGAGTCGCTCAATTCAGAATACCAACGCCCTTATGTGGTGGTGACCGACACGCGCGCCTATTCCACGGTGGCCCGACAGTATTGTCGCGCCGCCAGCGACCGGCAGATCCCGTTGGCGCTGATTACCGATCTCTGGTGCCCCTGGGCGCGTGATTACCCGATGGATTTGCTGCAAGTCAAAACCGATACCGGCCATTTCTGGGATTCGCTGGCACCTATCACCTGCTTGTTTAACCTACTGCTCTCTGCGGTGGTGGAACAGTTGGGCGACAAACTGTCGGCGAGACTGGCGCTCAATCGCGCGTTGCAAACGGAATTTGGTCAATTTGAACCGTAAACAGGACAACACATGAAGGATGTTATCGACTTGGTGGATCTGGCGCAGACGCTACCCCAACTGATTATCGATATGAAATATGCCACGGCAGATAACCTGACCGGTCACCCCATTTACGCCGAAGCGCTTTGCCTGCTGCACCCGGATGCGGCACGGGGACTGGCGCGCAGTGTCGCCGTTGCCGAACAGAGTGGCTATCGGCTGCAACTGTACGATGCCTATCGTCCCCACGCGGCGCAAATACATCTTTGGGATGCCTGCCCCGATCCGCGCTTTGTCGCCTCATTGGCGGTGGGTTCGCACCACAGTCGCGGCGTGGCGGTGGATGTTACGCTGCTGGATGAACAGGGCAAAACGCTGGACATGGGCACCGGCTTTGACGAAATGAATGAGAAATCCTATGCGTGGTGTGCGGCGTTGCCCGTCGCCGTGCAACGTAACCGACTGCAACTCTATGCCGTGATGGCAGCGGGGGGGTTCGTCGGGATTGAAACGGAATGGTGGCATTTTGAACTGCCGGATGCTGACCGTTACCCGCTATTGCCCGATCGGTTTGGTTGTACCTTGCCTCACTGTAGGACGGCTGTTTGATTGTTGCGCGCTGCGCGAACCGTTTGACTATCACCAGGAGCTGAATCATGAAGACGCATCACACTGCATTGTTACGACCTCTGCTGTTAGCTACCGCGATGGCTGCCGTATTGCCTGCCTGGGCTGCGGTGCCGAAAGATATGCTGGTGATCGGCAAAGCCGCCGATCCACAAACGTTAGATCCTGCGGTCACTATCGATAATAACGACTGGACCATCACCTATCCCTGCTATCAACGTTTGGTGCAGTACAAAACGGAAAATGGCAAAGGCGCTACCGATGTGACGGGGGATTTGGCCTTGAGTTGGGAAGCGTCTCCAGACCAAAAAACCTGGACCTTCACGCTCGATCCCAAAGCAAAATTTGCCGATGGCAGTGCTGTCACCGCCGAAGCGGTCAAACTGTCGTTTGAGCGTCTGCTCAAGATCGGTCAGGGTCCTGCTGAAGCCTATCCCAGCGATTTAAAGGTTGAAGCAGTTGATGCGCATACCGTGCGTTTTACCCTGAGCGCCCCCTTTGCGCCGTTCCTGTATACCTTGGCTAATGACGGTGCCTCTATCATTAACCCGGCGATATTGAGCAAAAATAGCGCTGATGAAGGTAAGGGCTGGTTAGCGGAAAATACCGCCGGCTCTGGGCCTTATCAGGTGCAGCGTTGGCAGAAGGGCCAGCAGGTGGTGCTGGTACCAAACCCCCATTACAGCGGCAGCACGCCTGCATTTAAACGCGTTTCAGTCAAAATCATTGGTGAAAGTGCCACGCGCCGCCTGCAACTGGAGCGCGGTGATATTGATATTGCCGAGTCGTTGCCGGTCGATCAGCTTGCCACATTGAAGGCAAAAAACAGCGTGTCAGTGCAGGAACACCCGTCGCTGCGCGTGACCTATCTCTATCTTAACAATGGAAAGGGGCCGTTGAGCCAAGTTGATCTGCGTCGCGCTGTCTCCTGGGCCACGGACTATCAGGGCATGGTGAAGGGGATTCTGGGCGGTAACGGCAAGCAGATGCGTGGCCCGATCCCGGAAGGCATGTGGGGCTATGACAAAGATGCCATGCAGTACAGCTTGGACAACGACAAAGCGCAGGCGGCAATGAGCAAGGTAGCGCAAAAGCCGCAGCAACTCACCTTCCTCTATTCGGATAACGATCCTTCCTGGGAACCTATTGCCATCTCCACGCAGGCAACGCTGAAATCGCTGGGGGTTAATGTCAGTCTGGAAAAACTGGCTAACGCCACCCTGCGCGAACGGGTTGGCAAGGGGGACTTTGATATCGCCATTGGTAACTGGAGCCCGGATTTCGCCGACCCGTACATGTTCATGAATTACTGGTTTGAATCCAATAAGAAAGGGTTGCCGGGCAATCGTTCCTACTATGAAAACCCGGCGGTTGATGGGTTGCTGAAAAAAGCGATGGCGACCACTGATCAGGCTGTGCGCACCGCGGATTACCAGCAGGCGCAGCGCATTGTGATTGATGAAGCCGCCTACGTTTATCTGTTCCAGAAAAACTATCAGGTGGCGATGAACAATGCGGTCACAGGTTTTGTGTTTAACCCGATGCTGGAACAGGTGTTTAACATAGGCACGATGTCGAAATAAGTTCACTCGCGCAGCAGGCGGCGAGGCTCTGGGGATCGCCGCACAAAAATCAGCCCGATGCGACAACCGATTTGGTGCCGCATCGCGTGGAGTAACACTATGACGTTCTGGAGTATTTTGCGGCAACGTTGCTGGGGATTGGTGCTGGTAGTGATGGGGGTTTGTGTCATCACCTTCATCATTTCGCACCTGATCCCTGGCGATCCTGCGCGCTTATTGGCAGGCGATCGCGCCAGTGATGACATCGTACGCCATATTCGCCAGCAGTTGGGGTTGGATCAGCCGCTCTATGTGCAGTTTTGGCGCTATGTTACGGCCCTTTTTTCTGGTGACTTAGGCACCTCGATTCGTACCGGACGCCCGGTGCTGGATGATATTCAGACCTTTTTTCCGGCAACGTTAGAACTGGCATTTTGCGCTCTGTTACTGGCGCTGGTAGCCGGTATTCCCCTTGGCGTGCTC
This sequence comes from Candidatus Symbiopectobacterium sp. NZEC135, assembly GCF_025962695.1. Classification (NCBI taxonomy): domain Bacteria; kingdom Pseudomonadati; phylum Pseudomonadota; class Gammaproteobacteria; order Enterobacterales; family Enterobacteriaceae; genus Symbiopectobacterium; species Candidatus Symbiopectobacterium sp. NZEC135. Next base: position 83,922 of record NZ_JAGFPF010000015.1, read on the forward strand.
TCCGCCGTCTATCGCGATCGCTGGTTGGATCATGGCGTGCGGTTACTGGCGATCGGCGGCATATCCACGCCCGCGTTTTGGCTTGGTTTGGGGGTTATCGTGCTGTTTTACGGGCATCTTGATCTGCTGCCCGGCGGCGGTCGGTTGGATGACTGGCTGGAGCCGCCTGCGCATGTCACCGGATTCTACCTGATCGATAGCCTATTGGCAGGTGACCATGAGGCCTTCTGGAACGCCTTGCAGCATCTGATATTGCCGTCGCTCACGCTCTCCTTCGTTCATCTCGGTATTGTAGCGCGTCAGATTCGATCCGCCATGCTAGAGCAATTGAGTGAGGACTACATCCGCACCGCGCGGGCGAGTGGCTTAACCCCGTGGCGCATTGTCATGTGCCACGCGCTGCCCAATGCCTTGATCCCGTCAGTGACCGTGTTGGGGCTGGCACTGGGCGATCTGCTCTATGGTGCGGTGTTAACGGAAACGGTTTTCTCTTGGCCGGGTATGGGGGCTTACGTTGTGGCATCGATTCAAGCGCTGGACTTCCCGGCGGTGATGGGCTTTGCCGTGGTGGTGTCCATGGCCTATGTGGGGGTTAACCTGCTGGTGGATCTGCTCTATCTGTGGCTGGATCCGCGAATTGGACGAGGAGAGGCGTGATGCATATAACGCAACAACAAACTGCCCCGATACGCACAGTGTCTTCGCGTATTGCCTATTGGCAAAAGCAGTGGTGGCTGGTCAAGCGTAGCCCGTTAACGCTGCTGGGGGGCGCGATTATAGCGGTGATTGTGCTGATGATGGTATTTGCCCCTTGGCTGGCCCCTTACGATCCTAACGCTATCGATTTTTCTGCGCGCTTGCAGCCGCCGTCGTCCATCCATTGGTTTGGCACCGATGAAGTAGGGCGCGATCTGTTCAGTCGGGTGGTGATGGGAAGTCAACAATCTGTCGCTGCCGGGCTTGCCGTTGTAGCCATTGCGGCCGTTATCGGCTCGCTGCTTGGCTGTTTTTCAGGGGTGTTAGGCGGCTTTGGTGATGCTGTGATCATGCGGGTTATGGACATTATGCTGTCGATCCCCTCTTTGGTGCTTACCATGGCGCTGGCAGCGGCCTTAGGTCCCAGCTTGTTTAACGCCATGCTGGCGATCGCTATTGTGCGCATCCCGTTTTATGTCCGGTTGGCGCGAGGACAAGCGTTGGTGGTGCGTCAGTTTGCCTATGTTCAAGCCGCAAAAACCTTCGGTGCCAATCGCTGGCATCTGATTACCTGGCATATTTTGCGTAACGCGCTGCCGCCGTTGGTGGTGCAAGCATCACTGGATATTGGTGCTGCGATTTTAATGGCGGCCACGCTCGGTTTTATCGGGTTGGGTGCGCAGCAACCGACGGCGGAGTGGGGCGCGATGGTCGCTAATGGACGCAGCTACGTGCTCGATCAGTGGTGGTACTGTGCCTTTCCCGGTATGGCGATTTTGATCACGGCGGTCGGCTTCAATCTGTTCGGTGACGGCGTGCGTGACCTGCTGGATCCGAAAACCTCAGGAGGGCTCTGATGGACGATACCCTGTTGACGATTGATAGTCTGGCGCTCAGCTTTCCGATTTATCGCGGTGAAGTGCATGCGCTGAATCAGGTCTCGTTAAGCGTAAAGCGCGGTGAAATTGTGGGCGTTGTCGGGGAATCCGGTTCCGGTAAGTCGGTCACCTCGATGCTGGTGATGCGGTTACTCCGACCGGGTAGCTATAACATCAACAGCGGCAGTGTTACCCTGCTGGGTCAGGATATGCTCACTGCGTCGGAACGCACCCTGCGCCAGATGCGCGGTGCCAAGGTTGCCATGATCTTTCAAGAACCGATGACGGCACTGAACCCAACGCGTCGCGTCGGTGATTTGATGCGCGAAGTTATCCAACAGCATCAACCGTTGAATAAACGCGAAGCGCACGCCCATGCGCTGGTATTGCTCTCAGAAATGCAAATTTCTGATGCAGAGCAGGTGATGAAACGTTACCCATTTGAACTCTCAGGAGGCATGCGACAGCGTGTGATGATCGCGCTGGCCTTTTCCTGCAACCCTGAACTGATCATTGCCGATGAGCCCACCACCGCGCTGGATGTCACGGTGCAGCGTCAAGTGCTGCGCCTGTTAAAACAAAAGGCGCAGGAACGTGGTACCGCGGTGCTGTTTATCAGTCATGACATGGCTGTCGTATCACAACTGTGCGATCGGCTGTATGTCATGTATGCCGGTACTGTCATTGAGAGCGGAGCCACACAGGCGGTGATCCAACGTCCCGCCCACCCCTATTCTCAAGGGCTTCTACGCTGCGCACCGGATGATGCCGTACCGCGCGCCGTGCTGCCAGCTATCCCCGGCACGGTACCTAATTTGTCGCAGTTGCCCGAAGGCTGTGCGTTTCGTCCACGCTGTACGGCGGCGACGGAACGCTGCTATCAACGTCCTGAATTGCATACGCTGGCAACGTCATCCCAGCAGGTTGCCTGCTGGAATCCTCAGAGGGAGGTGGAAAATGAATGACGCCTTGTTGACGCTGCGTGATGTACACGTTCGCTTTCCGGCAAAGCGTAACTGGCATGGCAAAGCGGTTGAGCATGTCCATGCGCTTAACGGCCTCGATCTGACGATTAACGATGGTGAAACCTTAGGCGTTGTCGGTGAGTCTGGCTGTGGGAAAAGCACCTTGTCACAGGTATTGATGGGGATGTTAGCACCTTCGCAGGGCGAGTGCGTGCGTGCGCGGTCACCGGGCTCGTGGCTGGCAAACGGGATGCAAATGGTGTTTCAGGACCCGTTGTCATCGCTCGATCCTCGACTGCCTGTGTGGCGCACCATCACCGAACCGGTCTGGTTGCAGGGACATGGCAGTGAAACGGAACGCAGGGCACTGGCATACGAGTTGGCGACCTTGGTCGGTATTCGCCATGAATATCTTGACCGTTTGCCCCATGCGTTTTCCGGCGGTCAACGCCAGCGTATTGCCATTGCGCGTGCACTTTCAGCACAGCCGGATATCATTTTATTGGACGAACCCACGTCAGCATTGGATATTTCTGTTCAGGCGCAAATCTTGAATTTACTGGTGATGCTACAGCGACAGCGTAAGCTTACCTACGTGCTGATATCGCATAATATTTCTGTTATTCGTCACATGAGCGATCGCGTTGCTGTGATGTATTTAGGGCAAATCGTTGAATTAGGCACGGCGCACAATGTTCTGAATCAACCGCGCCATCCCTATACCCGTTTGTTGCTGGATTCCGTTCCTCGGATTGACAAACCGTTGTTGCAACAGGCGGGAGAAACGATAAAAACAGGCGAATTACCCAGCAATCGACGCTTACCGCAGGGCTGTTTTTTTCGAGAACGTTGCCCTTATGCGAGCGCTGAGTGTGGGCAGCACCAATTATTGACGCCACTGAATGAAACCGATGGTGTGCGCTGTTGGCGTGCGGTCGGAGGTTTGTAAGAATATTCCTATTTTTGTGGCTTCCAAGAAAAGAATAGCAAGCCCTTTTTTTCTATGAGGTAAAAACCTGGGTAAAAGCTTCCCGAAGATCAACCGTTATGCCTACAGGAGACAACGTTCGCTGCGAAGCTTATAGCATTAATGTGACAGGATAGTGAATTTTTAGCCTTGACCTTCGTGCCCAGAATCGCTATTGATACCTTGTGGGTGCTCGAAA
>NZ_JAGFPF010000160.1:0-3369 GCF_025962695.1 Candidatus Symbiopectobacterium sp. NZEC135
GGGGGGGAAAGAGATTGGCTATGGGCCCATTCAATTGGCATCGACGCCACAAGCCTCTGTGTTGGCTCCGCTATCGGGTGTTCCTGTTTTGCACTGGCACGGCGATCGCTTTGAGATTCCTGATTCAGCGATACGACTGGCGGGCAGCGCGGTATGCGATAATCAAGCCTTCAGTGTGGGTAAACATGCACTTGGCCTTCAGTTCCATCCAGAGGTGAGCCAAACCGGACTGGAAGGATGGTTGGTTGGGCATGCTTGTGAGTTGGAATTAGCCGGGCTCTCATTGGGCGAACTGCGCCAGCAGGCGGCGCACGCTTCCGCGTCGTTGGCGCTGGCGGCACAACAGGTGATGACGCGCTGGCTGGATCAGCTGTACACCTAAAATTTCCATTGCCGAACATCTCGCTGGTGAAAAGTTCATTAATGAACAGCCAGCGGGAATATCATCTTTTTCAGCCTCTCATTTTTATCGCATTATCCCTTCTGCCAATAAAAAAATAACTGTAATAAATTCAGCCGATAGACTTAGAACGGTCGCCACTTTTAGTGCTTTTTCTCCTTTATTTCTCTGAGTGGCCCCGGTTTTGCAATTTCTTCCTGGCATACCCAGTGACACTTACTCAATGCTTTTATTTATGGGAGAGAAATAATGACGCGTAAATTGGCTATTTATGGAAAAGGGGGGATCGGTAAATCGACCACCACACAAAATACGGCTGCCGCTTTGGCCTATTTCCATGGGAAAAAGGTCTTTATTCACGGTTGCGATCCTAAAGCGGATTCGACCCGCCTTATATTAGGGGGCAAACCGCAAGAAACATTAATGGATATGCTGCGCGATCAAGGTGCCGAGAAAATTACCAATGAGATGGTGGTGAAAACCGGCGTGTTTGATATTCGTTGCGTGGAATCAGGTGGTCCAGAGCCTGGCGTTGGCTGTGCAGGACGCGGTGTTATCACCGCTATCGATCTGATGGAAGATAACAAGGCGTATAGCGACGATCTGGATTTTATCTTCTTTGATGTTCTGGGGGATGTGGTGTGCGGTGGGTTTGCCATGCCGATTCGCGATGGCAAGGCACAAGAAGTGTATATCGTCGCTTCCGGTGAAATGATGGCCATTTATGCCGCCAATAATATTTGCAAAGGGTTGGTGAAGTACGCCAAACAGAGCGGTGTTCGGCTGGGTGGCATTATTTGTAATAGCCGGAATGTGGATGGTGAAAAGGAGTTTATCGAGGAGTTCACCGCGGCCATTGGTACCAAAATGATTCATTTTGTTCCGCGTGACAATATTGTTCAGAAGGCTGAGTTTAATAAGAAAACGGTTACGGAATTTGATTCAGCAGCGAATCAGGCACAGGAATACCGAGAGTTGGGGCGCAAAATTATCGAGAATGATGACTTTGTCATACCGACACCGTTGTCCATGGATCAATTGGAAAAAATGGTGGTGAAATACGGGATGATGGATTAATTCCGCGCTCTGCCCTATTTCCTTGTTCGCCGCCGTTATTCTGCCTTGCCCTTATGGGAGAGAAATTATGCCGTACCATGAGTTTGAATGCAGTAAATGCATTCCTGAACGTAAACAACATGCCGTGTTGAAAGGCGAGGGTGAAGATATCACTTCTGCATTGCCACAGGGATATCTCAATACCATTCCGGGCACCATTTCAGAACGCGGTTGTGCCTACTGTGGCGCCAAGCATGTGATTGGCACACCGATGAAGGATGTTATTCACATCAGTCACGGCCCGGTAGGGTGCACCTATGATACCTGGCAGACCAAGCGCTATATCAGTGATAACGATAACTTCCAACTGAAGTATACCTTCGCGACCGACATGAAAGAAAAACACATCGTGTTTGGCGCGGAGAAGGTGCTGAAAAAGAACATCATTGAAGCCTTTGATGCGCATCCCACGATCAAACGCATGACTATCTATCAAACCTGCGCCTCGGCGCTGATCGGCGATGATATTTCGGCAATCGCGCAGGAGGTGATGGATGAGCGCCCCGATGTCGATATTTTTGTCTGCAACTCCCCTGGGTTTGCCGGGCCAAGTCAGTCTGGCGGTCATCACAAGATTAATATCGCCTGGATCAACCAAAAAGTGGGCACGGTTGAACCCACCATTACCAGTGATTATGTCATCAACTATGTGGGTGAATATAACATTCAGGGCGATCAGGAAGTGATGGCGGATTATTTCAAACGCATGAGGATTCAGGTGCTCTCTACCTTTACCGGTAATGGTTCCTATGATGACCTGCGGGCGATGCACAAAGCGCACCTGAATGTGCTGGAGTGCGCCCGTTCAGCGGAATACATCTGTAATGAGTTACGGGTGCGTTACGGCATACCTCGTTTGGATATTGATGGTTTTGGTTTTGGCCCACTCTCTGATTCGCTGCGCAAGATTGGTTTGTTTTTTGGCATTGAAGACCGAGCACAAGCCATTATCGACGAAGAGGTGGCCCGCTGGAAACCCGAACTGGAGTGGTATAAGGCGCGCTTGCAAGGGAAGAAAGTCTGCCTGTGGCCTGGAGGTTCCAAGCTGTGGCACTGGGCGCACGTTATCCATGAAGAGATGGGCGTGGAAGTGGTGTCGGTGTATACCAAATTTGGTCATCAGGGCGATATGGAAAAAGGGATTGCCCGCTGTGAAGCCGGGGCGTTGGCGATTGATGATCCCAATGAACTGGAGTCACTGGAAGCCATGTATACCCTGAAGCCGGATGTGATCTTTACCGGAAAACGGCCCGGTGAAGTGGCGAAGAAAATCCGGGTGCCCTACCTCAATGCTCATGCTTATCACAACGGTCCTTACAAAGGGTTTGAAGGCTGGGTGCGCTTTGCGCGGGATATCTACAACGCCATTTATTCGCCAATTCATCAGCTCTCGATGCTGGATATCAGCGAACATACGATCCCTGCCGATCGCGGCTTTGCTACGGCACGCATTATCTCGGATAGCGCGTTGAGTGAAGACATCCGCCAGGATCCCAACTTGCGGGAGTATACCGGCGGCTTTGACAGCGTGACTAAATTACGTCAGCGCGAATATCCCGATTTTTCCCAAGACAGGCCGCAGCGACAGGAGGCGGTATGACCCAGGAACAACAGGTTGAAGCGCTGGTGGATTACATCATGAAGCACTGTCTGTGGCAGTTTCATTCCCGCAACTGGGATCGGGAAAAGCAGAACGCCGGTGTGTTAGGTAAAACCCGGCAATTGCTGTGCGGTGAAGCGGTGGATCTGTCAACGCCCGCCGATCGCTGCTACTGGGTGGATGCGGTGGTACTGGCCGATACCTGGCGCAAGCGCTTTGATTGGCTGGCGGAAATGCCCGCTGACGCTACTGC
>NZ_JAGFPF010000161.1:0-3363 GCF_025962695.1 Candidatus Symbiopectobacterium sp. NZEC135
AGACCAGTGAGCGGTGTCGATATTTTTGCATAAACATCAGGTAAACGAACAAGTTAGCGCGATTTTTCTGGTTTATTCCTTGTATTGAATGGACGAATAGACCGGATAATCATTAACATCATATATTCATTTAGTGCTGCACAGTATTGGCATTAGATATTGATTAATAACAGGAATTCTCTTTGGCTATGTCTGACATGCAAGCTGGTTCACGGCGTAAGCGATCTATCTGGGTGATACTGCTTATTATCATTGCGCTGGCGGCAACAGGAGCTGCGGGCGTAGCATGGTGGATCTTGTATCACAAATCCTCCTCCACGGAGCAGCAGGTGGCACCACCGCCCCCGGCGCCTGTGTTTATGCCTTTGGACACTTTTACTGTCAATTTGGTCAATGCAGACAACAACCCCGATCGCGTTCTTTATGTCGGTTTCACGTTGCGTCTGTCAGACGAAGAAACCCGAACACGCTTGACGAATTATCTCCCTGAAGTGCGTAGCCGCTTGTTATTGCTGTTGTCGCGCCAGGATGCCATCTCCTTGGCAAACGAGCAGGGCAAGCAGAAGCTGATTGAACAAATCAAGCAAGTGCTTAGTCCCCCACTTGTCCCCGGACAGCCGAATCAGGTCGTTACTGATGTGTTATTCACTGCCTTTATTTTGCGGTAATCCTTATGGGCGATAGCATTCTCTCTCAAGCAGAAATTGACGCATTGCTCAATGGCGGCAGTAGTGATGACGCCAGCAGTGCTGGCACCGCCGCGAAATCGGATGGCGATGTCAAACCTTATGATCCCAATACGCAGCGGCGTGTCGTTCGTGAACGTATGCAAGCGTTGGAGATCATCAATGAACGTTTTGCCCGCCAATTCCGCATGGGGTTGTTCAACCTGTTACGGCGTAGCCCAGATATCACCGTTGGTGCCATTAAAATACAGCCTTACCATGAGTTCGCGCGTAATTTGCCCGTGCCGTCAAACCTTAATCTTATCCACCTGAAACCCTTGCGTGGCACGGCGCTGTTCGTGTTTTCGCCAAGTCTGGTGTTCATTGCAGTGGATAACCTGTTCGGCGGTGACGGACGTTTTCCAACCAAAGTGGAAGGGCGTGAGTTCACCAACACCGAGCAGCGTATTGTGAAACGTATGTTGCGTTTGGCGCTTGATGCCTATGGCGAAGCCTGGAATGCCATCTACAAACTCGACATTGAGTACGTGCGTTCGGAAATGCAGGTAAAATTCACCAATATCACCACATCCCCGAACGATATTGTGGTGACAACGCCTTTTCATGTTGAAATCGGCACACTGTTGGGTGAGTTCAGCATTTGTATTCCCTTCTCGATGATAGAACCGTTGCGCGAAGTGCTGACCAATCCGCCGCTGGAAAACTCCCGCCAAGAAGATAAGAATTGGCGCGAAACGTTAGCCACGCAGGTGCAGCATTCTGAATTGGAGCTGGTGGCCAATTTTGTTGATATTCCGCTGCGGCTTTCCAAGGTATTAAAACTTCAGCCAGGTGATGTGCTGCCTATTGATAAACCCGATCGCATTATTGCACACGTCGATGGTGTTCCGGTTCTGACCAGTCAATATGGCACGCTAAATGGGCAATACGCGTTACGCGTCGAACATTTGATTAACCCTATTTTGAATTCTCTAAATAATGAGGAACAGCCCAATGAGTGACACCAAGCAACCGTCCGACGATAAGGAATCCGTGGACGACCTGTGGGCTGATGCGTTTAACGAGCAACAAGCCGCAGAAAAACCCAGCGCAACGGATAATATCTTCAAAAGCCTGGACCCTACCGATGCACTCGGCAGCTTGCAGGATATTGACCTGATCCTCGATATTCCGGTTAAGCTCACCGTTGAGCTCGGCCGCACCAAGATGACCATTAAAGAACTGCTGCGCTTAACGCAGGGTTCCGTGGTGGCGTTAGATGGGTTGGCGGGTGAACCCTTGGATATTCTGATAAACGGCTATCTGATTGCTCAGGGTGAAGTGGTGGTGGTATCGGATAAATACGGTGTACGTATTACCGATATTATTACGCCTTCTGAGCGGATGCGTCGTTTGAGTCGCTAATGGCCGATACCCAACCACTTGCCCCTGCACCGTCCGCACCGGTTTCTCATGCCACGACGCAGGTTGCCACCGCCCCCTTCCCCGCCAGCACGTTGCTTACCCAAGTAGGCACCGTTCTGGTGGGCGTATTGATGCTCATTGTGGCAATTGCTTGGGTGGTGCGCAAGCTTGGCTTAACCCCTCCTGTCAGACAGAATAAGCTGGTCAAAGTGGTTTCAAGCTGTCAGGTTGGACAGCGTGAACGCGTTGTAGTGGTCGAAATTGAGGATACCTGGCTGGTGCTGGGTGTAACGGCACAACAGATCACGCCGTTGCACACGTTGCCCGCACAAGAAATGGACGACGCGCCTGCTGGCGAGACGGCTATACCGGCCAATTTCCGGCAATTATTAAATAAAGTCATCAAACGTCCGGAAAAATCGGAATGAAAGTGCGTCTTTATGTTCCATCGCTATCAATACTAAAGCGCGGACTGCCGGCATTCGCCGCTGTTCTGGTGCTCTTTACTCCCGCAGTCTGGGCACAGTTGCCGGGAATTATCAGCCAGCCTCTTGCTAATGGTGGTCAGAGTTGGACGTTACCGGTTCAGACGCTGGTCTTCATGACGTCATTGACGTTTATTCCGGCAACTATGCTGATGATGACCTGTTTTACGCGCATTATCATCGTCCTGGGCTTATTGCGTAACGCATTGGGCACCCCTACTGCACCCCCTAACCAGGTGCTGCTAGGGTTAACGCTGTTCCTGACCTTTTTCATCATGTCACCGGTGCTAAACCGGGTTTATGATGAGGCCTATCTGCCGTTCAGTGAAGACAAGATTAGCATGCAAACGGCTATCGAGCGTGGTGCTCAACCTTTACGCGAATTTATGCTGCGCCAGACCCGACAATCCGATCTGGCATTATTTACGCGTCTGGCTCAGATGGGAGAAATTCAGGGTCCAGAAGCGGTTCCAATGCGTGTCCTGGTTCCAGCGTTTGTCACCAGTGAATTGAAAACCGCCTTCCAGATTGGCTTTACCATTTTTATCCCTTTTTTGATTATCGACCTGGTGGTTGCCAGTGTACTGATGGCGCTCGGTATGATGATGGTGCCACCGGCCACCATTTCATTGCCGTTCAAGCTTATGCTGTTTGTGCTGGTCGACGGATGGCAATTGTTGCTCGGTTCACTTGCGCAAAGTTTTTACAGTTAATTCCTACTAAGGTCGCCCGATGACGCCAGAATCCGTAATGGCTTTAGGCTATGAAGCAATGAAGGTCGCACTGGC
>NZ_JAGFPF010000162.1:0-3253 GCF_025962695.1 Candidatus Symbiopectobacterium sp. NZEC135
AGAATTTCAAAGTTGATGAGCTATTTCAGATTTCTGTTAAAAGGGCGATATCTGACATTTCAAAATATTCTAATCGGAGATGCTTGTCGTTCGAACTTCTGCGTGGTGATAGTAGAGAACTTATTTCTTCAATAAAAAATATTGATCTGTGCGTTTTTTCTCCTCCTTACCCAAATTCTTTTGACTATACTGACGTATATAATATTGAGCTATGGGTATTACAATATTTAAACTCCAAAAATGATAATAAATTACTTAGAGAAAAAACATTAACTTCACATGTCCAGGTGCAACGAAGCTATAGTTCATACCCTGATGGTTCGGCTTTATTAAGTGAAACAATTGGAAATTTAGAGGTTTTGCAAAAGTCCCTATGGAATAAAAATATTCCGGCTATGGTTGGTGCATATTTTACAGATATGAAATTAGTAATAGATGAAGTATGTGAAAAGCTTTCTCCAAAAGGAGAGATATGGATGGTTGTTGGAGATAGTAAATATGCAGGAGTAAAAGTATCTACAGCACAAATACTTATAGAGTTAATGTCAAATAAAGGGATTAATCTCATTAATTATGAGGCTTTTAGATCAATGAGAACATCCGCCCAGCAGGGTGGGCAGAAGGGGTTAGATGAAACTTTAATTACTTTTCGGAAAGATTAATTTCAGATTGCCTTTTGCTTTCAGCTGAGTTATATAGTTTCCAACGCCATTGGTGTATGTTATTTTCTATAGAAAATTGTTTAGTATTGGCGAACCAATAATCATCATCATTGTCTGCATTACACATATCAAAACAGCATAACACTGTATGATATGGTTCGAGTGTTATGCTATACTCTTGAGCTTGCCTCATTCCTTTATCAATCCATCCTAATTGCTCGGAATTGTTATAAGTTTTTTTTCCAGAATTACTAAAAGAACGTAAAGCTTTTAATTCAAGCAATGCATGGTTAATTTGCTTTCCCTTTTCATGACTTTTTGAAATAAGGAGTAAATCTAATCGACCGCCAACAGTATTTATTTCTGGTAGAGCTAATAAATTACATCCAAAATGAGACGAAAAATGGCTATATAATCTTCCTTGAATGCCTTTTTCTATATTTTCTGCTGGAAAAAATTTCCCGGAATCTTCCCAAAGCTTAAATCCTGCATTTTGAGAAGCAATTGGTGTAATTAAGCTTGTTTGGTACAAGCTATCAATAGCATATTTAATACTATTTAAGTCTAAAAATTCTTTCTTAAGTGATATTATGTATTCTTCTGTAGAATTAAAACCTTTAGGGTACATACGTACTGTATGCTGACCATTATGTTTATCAAGCATTACAACAGGAGTATCGCCTAGACCATAATCGTTAATAAATACATCTATTAGATCATCTGGATTTGATAGATCCACTTCAAAATAACGCCCTCGTGTAAGGGTGAGGTTAACAAAGCAAACTTTATCCATAAAAGATATTCGGCCAGAGTCAAAAGTGATACTATTTTTTAATTTAATATTTTCATCTGATAACTCGGGTTTGTCGGGATGCAAGAAAAAAATACATGTGCCAAGATCGTTGTGATCTATTTTTCTTAACTCATAAAGTGTATATGCTAAAAACTGGCTATATACTGGTACTGATTCATCAAATACAGGCTTACCTGTGAGTTCTTCATTAACTGTATTCAATAAGTCTTGGGGATTCCATGCTCCAATGTTTTTACTCATTTAGCTACTCTCCCCATTAGAAGTTTTTGAGATAAATGCCTAATATAGAAATTAAGTTTCAATTCTTTTGTAATTAGATAGTTAGGTAAGCTCTCTTGGACAAATTCAGCTGCGTTTACACTTGGGTTATCATGAACCCATTCACCGAAATCTATTACATTACCAAAATCAACAGATTGATCTGCATATGTAGCATCAAATTCATTAGAGTTAATAATATCCTTATCAGACAATTCAGTCAGAGCAAGAGTCAGTTTTTTTAAGAAAGTAAACATTTCATACTCAGACCTCCAACTATTTAAATGTTCAATGGTTGAACTTGCCTTTTCTATATTTAATTCATAATCGGCAAAAACTCTCCAGTTATTTAAATCGTCTAAATAATGGTATTGCAAGTTTGATATCTTTATATATCCACCCAAAACAAGCCAATCGAGCTGATTTTGTAATTCTGGATAATAGGGACCGTTCTTAAGTCTTAGCACTTTCCCATCTAAAGCCTTGGCACTATATATAGGGGCTAGAATATTCGCGAAATATGCTATGTTATGAAAAACTTCAGCAGGTAAAGGTGTGATACCAGCACCTCGAGACGCTTCCAAAATCATTAAAGCTCTAACTTGTAGTTCTATGTTTCTATTAACAGGAGCCATATTCATAACTCCTCGTTCCTTGTCGTGAAGCGAGAAGATGATTCAATAATACTATTATATTTAGCATGATAATCATCTTTGTAATCATTTACAGCTTTCGAGGGAATGGCAATTTTAAGTAAGTTGATTATGCCGCTATTTAGAGCTTCATTATCATGAAGACTTGCCACTAGTCTAGGTAAAAGTTCTCCATCGATTAGATTTGATGTTAAGACTAATTTATTACCATCTTGGTTTGCAAAGTTGATAAATATATTTGCTGCATTCTTGACGAATATTGCATCTAATGAGGCCTCAGGAGTATCCATAACTATACTTCCAACACCGTTACTCCCCGTTGTTTTAATTAAGGCAATACGGAAAGCTAAATCAATGAACTCTCTTTGGCTTTCAGAAACTTGTGTCGGAGAGCTTCTTTCTGTTATTAATTGATGACCACCACTACGCATTTTAAAAATAAATGCAGGAAAATTAATCGGTTCGCCAGTTTGCCCCAATTTCCATGGAATTCTAAACCATGTGATTTCACATTCTTCGACTAAGAAATTTTGAACAATATTACTGAATCCATTTTTTATGACTTCAGTTTTTGATAGAAAATCAGCTTCCACAGTCTTTATAAATTCTCTAAATTCATCCTGTGCTGATTTAAGCTCTAAGTTTTTGTCTTTAACCATAGACTCAAGTGTTGATACCTTTAAATCAATAATATTACTAGGATCTCCTGTTTTAGCTAAATTAACCTCCATTGGCATTAATTTTAAATTTATTTCTTCAATGTCATTTTTATTTTTTTCGATGTGATAATTAAGTTCTAATATTTGTGATTCTAAATCTTTTTGTTTAACTGATTGTATTTCATACTTTCTTTTTAAATTATGAAT
>NZ_JAGFPF010000163.1:0-3253 GCF_025962695.1 Candidatus Symbiopectobacterium sp. NZEC135
AGAAGCAAGGGTTGCTTTACAATAACTTTGAGCAGGCAAAACCACTCTACTTAGACGAAGGCGTTCTTGATAAGAATAGTACTGAGAATGAAGAATTCAATGACATAATGGAATTTGTTTACCTTGGGCGAAAAGCCGAAATAAACGAAAAGCTTAATAAACGGCATTTATACAGTATTACGGTTTAGAATAAATAGCTCAACTACAAAGGCGTTCATCGGTTGAACTCACAGCTCTTTGCCGACTGTCATGCTGAATGGTGCGCTAACAGAGAACACGGCCAGATCAAGTCTGAGCCAATATATCTAGAGCGATGATCGGGCTCTTTGCCGCCCGCTCCCGCAGCCTGCGAATTTTTCCTGACACACAGTGCCACGAAAAATTTGCAGAGAGCTTATATCTTTAACACCACCACGAATCTGCCCACAGAAATATATGGTCAAAGCCGCATTCCTTTGCGGCTTCTTACCCTGCCCTCAAGCTTTATCCATCAAATAACGATGCGCTTTTGATGCCGTACTGGCCGCTTTGAAAATATATCGTTTGTCGTTCTTCAGTGCTTTCAGCCAGGAAGCAATATAGCTCTCGTGCTGTACCTCTCCGACAATCCCCAGATCCGCCATCATGAACGCGCTTCCCAGCTCGGCGATCAGCTCCTCAAGAGCATAATCCGCACTGCCAAACTTCCCTTTCATTTCACGGTTCAGGCGTTTTTTGCCACCACTCCAGTGAACCAGCTCATGCAGGCCTGTAGCGTAGAAATTCGCCACATCAGAAAACAGATGGCGTTCCGGTAGCCAGACTTCATCTGTTGATGGGCTGAAAAAAGCATTTTGTCCTTTCTCGATGATGTTTGCGCCGCTCTTATTGAACAGATTTTCAGCCTGCGGTAACGGGTCAAATGTCGCTTCTGGGCTGACCGTTTCCGTTGTCAGGGGCAAACCGTCGATTTGCTGAACGTTAAACACGGTGAAGGTTTTCAGCATCGGGATATGTTCAATGTCTCCGGTGTCGTTTTCCTTTTCGAGGGTGGTGTAGAAAATAGCTGTTGTTCCATGCTCACCCTTGCGAACCTGTCCACCTGCTGCCTGAGCCTGTTTGTAGGTCATCCAGCGTGAATCGCTGAAACCCTGTTTTGATGCGCTGCACCACAGCAACATGATATTCATCCCGCTGTAAGCCACTTGAGTAGCATAGTTTGAAGGTAATCCGGACATACCTGCTACACGCTGCCACGGACACGCCCAAGGCTTAACTCCTGCTTCCAGCGCTGCAATGATGTTGTCAGTAACGGTCTGATAAATGTCGGTTCTGGTTTTAGAAAATTTCGTTTTTGGGGAGCCTGACTGCTCCAGCGGGGATACGCTGGTCGCCGCTGCGGTGTTAGGGGCGCTTGTCCGGGTGGTATGCAGGGAAATCGTCTTCGTTTTTTCTCCGTCAGTGAGTGATTTTCGTCTTCGTATCGCCTGACGGTTCGCTTTCCCGGCATCGTTCCGGCACGCAAGGGCGCAGCATGCGTGCCATTTACCCTTGCGGGACGGGTTGTGTTGGGAAACGATTTGACGGAAGCTGATACGGGAACGGAAAGTGCGCGGAAGAAAAAATCGGAGACTACATTGCTGGACGTAGCCCCCCTTACTCCGAAGAGGTGAAATAGGCAGGTAGTACTCGGTCCTGAACTTACACTGACAGGAACTTTTTGTCGGTACTAACATCGTCGTATCACATAGCGAAGCCATACATATAAGAAATGATTTCATTAGGAGAGTACGCCAAACAGCGGGCAGAACCTGCAACCGAGACACTCATTCCAGCAGCGATCTTATTATCTCCGGTCTACCTAGATAAGCGCACATTGGCCCCATAGTTTCTGGGAGTAACGTCACACCAAGAGGCGAGTGACTGGATATGAAATCGTTTACACAATTATGTATTTAAATCATCAATCAATTGGAATTTTTGATCATTATCACAAAATAATCATAAGTTATTGTATTAATTCAATTATATTCAATTAATAAATGTGTTGAATCTTTACCTTCAACATTCTATCTTCTTCTATAAGATAGGATGTGTCTTAAAAAACCATCATTGATAGGAATCACTGATTGAACTGGGGGGGACGTGGTTAATTTTCCTATTTTAAAACAACTAGATATCGATGGGTATGGCCTTTATCCAGGAACAGCAGAAAAACCAGGGTTACATATTGACTTTTCTAAGCAAGGACTGACCCTTGTTCTTGGTGCAAATGGTCTTGGAAAAAGCACATTAATAAATATTCTTTTTAGGATGTTATCAGGGCCTTTTGACCTTGCAAAATTCGATCAAAACGATGAACTTGGTAATTTAAATATCATCGCCGCAGAAAGAAAAGATTTGAAATCTTTTTTCTCTGATAGGGTTTCCGATAATGCTACAGATGCAAAATGTACATTAATAGTTGATTTTGATAACACAACGTTATCCGTAACTAGAAATTTATCAAATCTTTCAATTATAGATATCAAAATTGGTCAAACATTGTTACCTCTTTCCAATCGAGTTAATGATGAAGAATTATTCCAAGATCAAATTCAAGGTCTTTCAAATGTCAGTAGCTTTGGGGACTGGCTTTTAATATTACATTATATTGTTTTTTATCAGGAAAATCGTCGTGCATTGGTTTGGGATACAAGCGCACAAAGAGAACTTTTGCGGATACTCCTTCTTGACAATGAAAAATCAATTCAATGGAAAGAACTGACACGTAAGGTACTCGAGCTTGACTCAGATTTTCGAAACTTACGTAACACGGTCAATAAACAAATAAAAAAAATTAAAGAAAATTTCCAAACCCCAGAGGATAAGACTGGGCATCGAAATCAAATTGGCGTTTTAAAAGGCCTTAGAGCAGAAACAGTTGAATATATAAATAAGTTACAGAATGATTTGGATGTTTTAAGTAATGAAAGAAGTACCATCCGTTCTCTACAATTAAGATATAAGCAGGAAATTGACAGTATAGAAAGAGATATAGAAAATAATAAAGTCAAAATATTAGATTCTACATTGCCAAAGGCGGATGATACACTTTTATTTATATTAGCCACAATTAACTCACAAAAAGATATTTTTGGTGCTTCTGATGTGGCTGGAAAAAAAATAGAACGACTACAAAAGTTAATACAATATTATCTTTCAAATATTTTCAAAATAAAATCAGACAAAATCAATCAAAATGACATTCATGAAAAGATAAAATACTTGGAAG
>NZ_JAGFPF010000164.1:0-3249 GCF_025962695.1 Candidatus Symbiopectobacterium sp. NZEC135
GATCGGTCTAAAGTAACGTTGGGTATGAATCAGCGTGGCGTTGGGACGTTATTTTCAGAGTGGGGAGCATTAAATCAATCGCATTATCCTGGGTCTGGTTTTACTGATTCGTCCACCCCTGGCGGATTAGAAAATGCCTATTGGATTAAGAGCGATTCCTATACTTCTGGATATGGTGCGTTCTATGCGCAATCAGGGCAACATTCCAGCAGGCAAGATCGTTTTAGTCAATTCATACTATGTAATTAATTCGTGCGATATACCCATAATGGCTGACGTGTTGCTAATGTTGTGATTTTGGTCTTATCCGGACACCTATGACTGCATATCTACAATGGAGCACTGCGTCTGCTAACAGCGCCTGATCGATGGCAACGATACGTTGCTGTCGCCAGGCGCGAGTGTGTGTGATACCGGTAATCGTTGCCGCAATCGCTGATTCTGCACATATCCTTTCAGATACTGAACCGTATATTTTAGCTCCAGGGGGAACCGTTGATGCTGTTTCTGGAGACATTTGGCACGAATAGCTGGCCTATCAGGCTGCGCCCGTGCGGCGCGCCCATGCCTTTCACGTGGCGCTGGCGCACTGCGTTAGCCCGACATGCGGCGCGTGAGGAGAATACCCATACCATCGTGCTTTCTGGCGGGGTTCGGTATAACCGACTGCTCAGCATATTACTGCGTCAGGAGCTGGCTGATTTTACCGTATTGCAACCGAGGAATTTGCCGGCAGGGGTTGGCGGTCTTTCGTTGGGACAGACATTAATTGCAGCAGCGCGTGGATAATAGTGAAATTAATGTCAATATTTTGTTGCCTGATATATAGGTTGTTTTAAAAAACGTGCTGATGGATTTGATGTTAAATAAATCAGTTTATATGTATTTAAATTGCTTTTAAATAACGCTCAAAAGTAAGGTTCTTAATGAATTGAAATTAATTGTAAATATATCGCAGCTGCAATGAAGTCAAATTCCTAAAAATAATATTTCATTGAACTTATTTCTTGTTTTGTTAAAACTCAAAGGCTACCTTTCTCGCTTCTTAATTATTTGGTTTTTTTATTAATTCTGAGTTTAACATATGTCATACAACTATTTTGTTTACAAGAAAAGAAAGTTTGAGCAAAGAGTTTCTCGCAAAGTCACCGTAATGGTGTGGGTAAATATCTTTTTCCAATTGCTATTTCCACTGAGTATTTCTTTTTCTCCAGCGATGGCTGCGGCTATCGCTACTCCAGCCCATACTTTTTCAGATACTGAACCGTATGTGTTAGGTCCCGGGGAAACGGTTGATGCTATTGCAAAAAGATATGGAGTTTCGGTTGAAGAACTACAAAAAATCAACCAGTACAGAACGTTTTCTAAACCCTTTTCATCCCTGATAACGGGCGATGAAGTTGAAGTGCCGCGTAAGCGATCGCCTTTCTCTGTAGACAATCAACCGCCTGCTGAGACAGAAAATCGGCTCGCAAGCCAGGCGGCAGCAGGGGCGACGATGTTGTCCAGCAAAAATTCCGCCAAATCAGCAGAGCAGATGGCGCGCTCCGCAGCCAATAGCGAAATCAACAATTCTGCACAGCAGTGGCTGAGCCAGTACGGCACTGCCCGCGTACAGCTAAACGTCAATGATGATTTCAAACTTGATGGCAGCGCGGTAGACGTTCTGGTGCCGTTAAAAGATAACAATAAAAATATGTTGTTTACTCAGCTAGGGGCGCGGAATAAAGATAGCCGTAATACCTTAAATGCGGGTATCGGTTACCGTACTTTTCAAGATAATTGGATGTACGGTGTTAATACCTTTTTTGATAATGATATTACCGGAAAAAATCGCCGGGTGGGTGTGGGTGCAGAGGCTTGGGCTGACTACCTAAAATTGTCCGTGAACAGCTATTATGGTCTGACTGATTGGCATCAGTCACGTGACTTTATTGATTATTATGAGCGCCCCGCCAACGGTTATGACGTGCGTGCAGAAGCCTATTTACCGGCCTACCCGCAGTTGGGGGGTAAACTCATGTATGAACACTATCGTGGCAATGATGTTGCGTTATTCGGTAAGAATAACCGACAGAAAGATCCGTATGCCCTGACGACAGGACTTAATTATACCCCTATTCCGTTATTTACCGTGGGGGCTGAACACCGCGCGGGCAAAGGCGGACAATCTGACAGTAGCCTTAATCTCCAGTTCAATTATCGCCTCGGATCATCCTGGCAGTCGCATATCGATCCTTCTGCGGTAGCGTCGAGCCGTACCTTGGCGGGTAGCCGTTACGATCTGGTCGAACGCAATAACAATATCGTGCTGGAATATCAACAGCAAAACCTGATCCGTCTGACGTTGCCAGAACAGATCAGCGGAGACGCAGGGACTACGGTTACCGTGAATGCGCAGATTAACAGTCGGCATGCACTCGATCGGGTTGAGTGGGATAACGGCGCGTTGTTGGCGGCAGGTGGTAGCTTCACCCAGATATCCCCACAGGTCGTGTCGATCACCTTCCCACCTTATCAAGAGGCACGCAGTAGCAACAGTAATGTGCATACGATAAGTGCAGTGGCTTACGACAGCCAGGGCAATGCGTCTGCTCGTGAGACTACGCGGCTTGTCGTTGCATCCACTATGGTAGAAATCACGGTCGCCAACCTGACGGTGACCGCCGATAACGCCATCGCCAACGGCACGGCGAGCAACGCGGTGCAGGCGATAGTGACGAACGCCAGCGGCAACCCGGTTGCGGGGCAAGCGGTCAACTTCTCTGCCAGCAATGGTGCGGCCATCACCACAGTGATTGGCACCACCGGTGCGGACGGTATTGCCACGGCGACGCTGACCAGCACCACGGCGGGCAGCAGTGTGGTCACCGCGACGGTGAACGGTAAGCGCCAAACGGTGAATATCACGTTTGTTGAAGACGACAGCCAAGCGACGATCGCTACTGCCGATTTTACGGTGGCCAGTGGGGCGTTAGCCGACGGTATTGAAATTAATGCGCTGCGTGCAATAGTGACAGATAGCCTGGGCAATCCAATGGAAAACGCTACCGTAACCTTTACGACAACGTCTGGCTCGGTGACAGTAACAAATGCTCAGGTTCAGACCGATAAAGACGGTGTGGCAAACAGTGGGCTGACCAGTCTGGTGGCAGGAAACCATTCGGTGAGGGCGTCGGTGGGCACGTATACCACGCCGTACAAGAATTCGACTTTTACCAAAATAGTGACGATTGCGGATGCCGATTT
>NZ_JAGFPF010000165.1:0-3236 GCF_025962695.1 Candidatus Symbiopectobacterium sp. NZEC135
TAGCGCGCTTTTAGCGTGCTGATAAGCGGCGTAGTCAACAGCATATCCCCATGAAAACGCAGCTTTACAATCAATATCCGGTTATAGGTATGGGTTTTGAGGCTCACTCGCTTTCCTTCAGTTAACGCACTTAATCCAGAAAATGACCACGCTACCGCCCCTGGCTTGTCAGCTACCAGTGGACTGCGCGTTATTATCCGGGTTGTTATCAGGCGTAACGTAAATAAATACACACGCTCTCTATGTTATACCGCTATGGTACTAAAAGCTGTATGCCTCTCACAGCGATAATTACGCTAGGTTGAGGGGGCGTCTGTGCTGGGTGGACGGGTCCATTTTCCCGTCAGCGTCATGCCAAGGCAGAATGTGACCAGCCACGCCATCAACATATCCCGCGCAAAGAGAATGACATCACTGAAGCCAAACATAAGTAAGGCAAATAACAGTGCAATGGAAAAGTGGCTGCGCAACACAAAAATCGAAAAATAACAGAGCGCGACATAAAACAAGGCGATCAGTAGCGCACCGGGCCAGCCTTTCAGCGAAAAAGCCTCAATGATATCGTTATGGAGATGCACGTTCAGGTAGCTCACCGCTCCCCTCATGGCTGGCGTCTGCTGCGCGAGAGCGGTGATCTCTGCCGCGCGCTGTTCGGCGGATTGCCCGAACGGCGCCGCAAACCCAGCGTCCAAACCGGATTGCACCATGGCAAACCGTGCGCCTACCGAGGTTTGACTGTTGTTCTGGCTGTAGCTGCGCATGTCATTGATCAAATCACGGGTGCGTTTATGGATCGTGTCCTGGAACAGCGCAACGCAGAGCGTTAGCGTTACGATGGAGCCAAATACGCCCTTAAGCAATTTACGTTTATTATGACGCACTTCTGATAACAGGATCATCGCCCCAATCAGGGGATAAACAAAAATAGCCGCCCGAGTCTGAGTCAGGATGATGGCACTGGTTACCAGCAAAAAATGGAATAAATAGAGATAATATTTATAGCGCACATTGAGCTTAAGTAACGCCTGCGCACTCAAGGCGCCGATAAACGTTATAAAATAGGCCGCGCTGGTTGCCGGGCCAAAGATCAGGCTTACACGGTGCATATCGTGAAAAACTGACTGAAATAGCGCATAAGCCAGCGTCATTGTGCAGATAAGCAATGAACCTAATTGCACCACGGGTTGGTTTTCGTGCGGCAAGTGGCATGCAGCTAATAGAATGAAGGCACCGAGGATCGCCGCATGCCCGGCGGTGCGATAGGCGGAATAGACATCAGTAAAAAGGGTGTCGGGTTGATAGTAAAGCGAAAACCAGACGAGGTTGAGACAGCCCATCAATAGCAACAACATGGGTAATATCAACAGCCGTTTTGCGGTGAGAACCTGTTTCACATGCGTCACCACATACAGTGCAGCAGACACCCCGGTCAAATAAAACAGCCATCCGGCGATGATGGTGCTAAACGGCATAACGGCTAGGGTCAGCATGCACCCCGGAAACAGCGTATTAGTGGTTAACGAAGCGCTTACCGCGGGGTATTTTGCCCAGTTGTATCTTAAATCATTCAACATATCATTCGGTCACGTAGCAAGGGCTATCCCCGTTATCCCGACCATCAGGGATGGCATGAGTGTAGCCCCGGCGCAAACCTTTACGGAAACGCGCTTTGCACCGATGTGTGCAGGGAAGTCGTGTCGAGAGGCTGTAAGTCTACCAACTCTGACAGCTTTTGCCGGACCGCATCGGCAGAGATCGCGCTCATGTGATGATTTTCAGAGTGTTCTACCACCTGATTGAGCCCATATCCACCAATAAGCCCAGGATCGGTAGGGCCATAGAGTGTGATATTAGGGC
Source organism: Candidatus Symbiopectobacterium sp. NZEC135 (assembly GCF_025962695.1). Taxonomy (NCBI): domain Bacteria; kingdom Pseudomonadati; phylum Pseudomonadota; class Gammaproteobacteria; order Enterobacterales; family Enterobacteriaceae; genus Symbiopectobacterium; species Candidatus Symbiopectobacterium sp. NZEC135. The sequence goes on from NZ_JAGFPF010000165.1 coordinate 1,858, forward strand.
GATCCAATGCCGCCGTCAGGTGACTCAGGCCTGTATCCACGGAAACAACCGCTTGTGCTCCCGCCAACACGGTGGCCACCTGCTGCAAGCTCAGGCGCGGTAACACGTCGACGTGTGGAAAGTCGGCGGCAAGGCGCTGTGCCCGCTGATGTTCATGTTCTGCGCCCCAGGGGAGTTTGATGCGCAATCCTGACGGTTGCAGGCTGGCGATCAGCTCGATCCAGTGAGATTCGGGCCAATGTTTTTCATCTCGAGTGGTCGCATGTAGGAATACCAGATAGCGCCCGGTATCTTCCGGCGGTGCCGTCAGAAAATGCTGGGCAATACCGTAGTCCCCTCGATCGCTAGGTTTACGATAGCTCAGGCTGGCCGCGAAAAGTTCGCGAACGCGCTCGACGGCGTGCTGCTGCCGCGCAATGCGGTGCCGATAGTTATAGAAAATACTGGCCAGCGGCTCACGTGCGCTGCTGCTGTCTAAACCATGCTTTTTCCCGCGTGCGAGACGTGTGACTAACAGTGCACTTTTCAGTAATCCCTGAGCGTCAATGACCGCATCGTATTGGCGTTCTCGCAGTTTTTGCTTAAATTGTGCGCGTTCACGCCGCGTTTCTGCGCTAAACCAGCTTTTACGCCAGCGGCGGATAGCAACGGGGATCACGCGGTCAACGGCGCAATGCCAGGTGGGGATTTGGGCAAACCCTTCTTCCACTACCCAGTCAAACCGCAAATTGGGGATGACATGCATGGCGTCTGTCAAGGCCGGCAGCGTGTGCAATACATCGCCCATAGAGGAGGTTTTAACGATCAGCACCCGCATTAACGATGTTCCTGTGTCTGGAGGTAAGGCCCCAAGGCTTCCAACACGCGCTCAGGCTGAATATCAATCAGGCTTTGGTGATATCCCTGCTCGCCATCGCCTTTGCGCACGCGATGATAACCAGTAATCAAGCGGATAACGTTGGCCTGATGTGACAGCGGCGGTGTGAAATCCGGGCTGCTGGGACCATAGAGTGCCACCAAAGGGCGGTTTAGCGCGGCTGCCACGTGCATTAACCCGGAATCATTGCTGACCACCGCGTGACAGGCGGCAATCAGCACCACGGCTTGGTCCAGTGACGTTTTACCTGCCAGATTGGTGCAAAAGTCGCGCAGCGATTCGGGTAACGTATCGCGTATCGCTTCTCCCGCCTCGTTATCCTTGGCTGAGCCAAACAGGACAACGTGATGGCCGCGTTCGATCAGCGTTTGTGCCAGGCTGGCATAGTGATAGTGCGGCCAGCGCTTGGCGGGGCCAAATTCAGCGCCGGGGCAGAAACCAATAAGTGAGCGCTCGCTTACTAAATCAAAGGTGGGGAGTACGGCGTCGATTTCTGCCTGTG
>NZ_JAGFPF010000166.1:0-3207 GCF_025962695.1 Candidatus Symbiopectobacterium sp. NZEC135
ATTTATCAACCCACACGTTTTTCTCCATTAACACAGCGTCGCGCACGACTTTTTTTCTCTAACCGTAAAGTGGTTATTGCCTGTGTTTTATGGCTGCTATTAATTGTCATCGGATTATTTGCCGATGCGATCGCCACGGATAAACCCTGGTTGCTTAAATACGATGGAAACTTTTACTTTCCCTTATTGTTTGATTATCCGGAAACCACCTTTGGCGGCACATTACCTACGCTGGCTAATTACAGCGATCCCCAGGTACAACACTGGATATTGAGTAAAGGGTATTGGGTTCGGGCCCCGGTTCCCTGGACATGGGAAACGATCGACATTGCCAATACACAGACGGTGCCTTCCCCGCCCTCGAGTCGCCACTGGTTGGGCACTGATGACGCCGGTCGCGATGTGCTGGCCAGAGTCATTTACGGTATTCGCATCTCGCTACTGTTCGCCATGATTGTCAGTACCGGAGCCGTTGTGCTCGGCACCCTGATCGGTGGCATACAAGGGTACTGGGGCGGACGGGTCGATCTCTATGGGCAGCGTTTTATTGAGATATGGGCCGGGCTTCCCACCCTGTTTATGCTGATGATCCTTTCAAGCATGGTCACCCCCAGTTTGGGCTGGTTGACTCTGACGATGGTGATGTTTTCCTGGCTGAGCCTGGTGGATATCGTGCGCGCTGAATTCTTACGCACGCGCAATCAGGATTACGTGGTGGCCGCTACGCTGATGGGCCTGCCAGCCAGAACGGTGATGTGGCGTCATATATTGCCCAACGCCATGATCTCGACCCTGACATTTCTACCCTTCACCTTTACCGGGGCTATCACCACGCTGACATCACTGGATTTTCTCGGTTTTGGGCTGCCACCGGGCTCCGCCTCTCTGGGGGAGTTGATCAATCAGGCACGCAACAACCCGCAGGCCACCTGGCTGGCGGTCACCGCGTTTTTCTCACTGACGTTGCTCCTCTCCCTGATGGTATTTATCGGGGAAGGATTACGTGATGCCTTCGATCCCCGTTATGAGCGTCGTCAGTAAATCACGCTCGCCACAGCCCAAGGAGGCACTCCGTGCAACACTTACTTGACGTCACACAACTGCGCATCACCCACGCGGATCGCTGCCTGGTAGACGGGCTTGACCTTCACGTGCAACGCGGTGAAACCCATGCTTTGGTAGGAGAATCAGGCTCAGGCAAATCCATCAGCGCCCTGTCACTACTCGGCCTGCTCCCTCGTAGCTTGCAGGTCAGCGGCAGCATCACACTCGACGGGATGGATCTGTCACTGCTGGATGAGCGCACTCTCATCCGCCATCGAGGCCAAACCGCCAGTTTTATTTTTCAGGAGCCGATGACCACACTCAATCCGTTACACACCATCGGCAAGCAAGTGATGGAAGCCATTGCGTTGCACCGCAAGCGGACAACGCCGCAATTGCGTCATGAGGCGATGGCACTGTTGGACCGCGTAAAACTGGGCGCCTCACCGCGCTGGTTCGAGGCTTTTCCACATACGCTTTCCGGCGGGCAACGGGTGATGATCGCGATGGCAATGGCTAACCGTCCCTCGCTGTTGATTGCCGATGAACCCACCACGGCACTGGATGTCACGGTGGCGCGGGACATTCTCGACTTGCTTGATGAGATAAAAAACAGTGAAGGTATGGGGTTATTGCTGATCACGCACGATCTTAATCTGGTCAGGCGTTATGCCGATAATGTCAGCGTGATGCGGGCAGGAAAATGCATCGAACAAGGGACAGTACAACAGGTGCTTGCTGCACCAGCAACCCACTATACCCGCGAGTTGATTGCCGCCGAACCCGAAGGATGCCCCCACCCCGTCGAACCTCAAGCAAGAGAGGTACTGTCCATTGAAAATCTGAGCGTCACCTACCCTGCCCAACGCCGCTGGTTCAGAAAAGCCCCCCCCACCTCCCCTACGCTGACAAATATCAGCCTAACCGTGAAGCAAGGGGAAACCCTGGGGGTTGTTGGGGAATCCGGCTCCGGTAAATCGACATTGGCAAAAACCATACTGGGGTTGCAACCGGGAGAGGGAAAAATCGTCTTTCTCGGCCAACGCGTCGATCGCTGGTCGTTGTATGGCTGGGGGGCTTTGCGCAATAAGCTACAGTATGTGTTTCAAGACCCTTACGGCGCACTGTCACCGCGCATGAGTGTGTTTGATATTGTCAGCGAAGGGCTACGCTATCAACAACCGCACCTTTCCCTTGAACAGGTGCATCAGCGTGTGAGCAAGGTACTACAGGACGTAGAATTAAACGAAACCTTTGCCGCACGCTACCCGAATGAGTTATCTGGCGGGCAGCGCGCGCGTATTGCCTTGGCGCGCGTGTTGATCCTCAATCCTGCACTGCTGATCCTGGATGAACCTACCGCAGCACTCGACAGATTGGTGCAAAAAAAACTGATCGCGCTATTACGCGACTTACAGGTGGAATATGGCCTGAGCTATTTGTTCATTAGCCACGATCTGTCCGTGGTCAAAGCGCTGGCACACCGGGTGCTGGTGTTAAAAGCGGGACAGGTTGTGGAACAAGGCAATACGCACAACCTGTTCCACCACCCTCAATCCAGCTATACCCGCAGGTTGGTCGAGCGTTGATGAGCCCGGATTAACCGGTTGTTTCTTCAGGCGCACAGCGTGTGTTCGCCTGAATACGTCCCATCAGGCTGATGCGTTGACCGCATCAGCACGCTGTTCGCGCTCAACCACGCTTACGCGTGGTTATTCGCCAGCTTCTGACATTTCTGTTTAAAGGCATAGCCCAACAGCAGCAGCGCAATCCACAGCACGCCCACGTAGAGGGAAATGCGTGTTTCTTCGAAGTAGCCAATCAGCCCGATAATAAACACCAGGAACACGATACCGACTACCGAAGACGCCACGCCACCCGGCAGCGGGAACGCCAATGCTTTCACCTCGTTCTCACTCAAACGACGACGGAACGCAATTTGTGAACAGAGGATCATGATCCACACCCACACGGTGGCGAAGGTTGCCAGCGACGCAATCACCAAAAACACTTTGCCCGGCATGATGTAGTTCAGATAAACCGCCACCAACAGTGCCGCCATCATCACCACCACCGTGACCCACGGAATACCGCGCTGTGACACTTTGGCAAAGACCTTGGGCGCGTTGCCCTGCTCGGCCATACCGTGCATCATGCGGCCCA
>NZ_JAGFPF010000167.1:0-3158 GCF_025962695.1 Candidatus Symbiopectobacterium sp. NZEC135
CAGACTGGCAAACAAGAAGAAAAATGTCCATGCGGCGTTGTATCCGTTAATCGTATATCCACTTCCATTAACATGTGAAAACACGCCGTGAAATCTAATAGCGTAGACAATCAGGAATGATGACAGAATAACAGCCCGACTTGTCCCGATGGTTAAATGCTTACGTATGAATTTTACCGTTGGCACCAGCATGAGCACAAATAGCCCAATAGCGGCAAAAACCAGCCATACAGGAAACAGTCCGTATTTTTGTGTTGTATTCTGCGATACCGTCACCAGCGACAGCACCAAGAAAGTGTTAAGCAGGTAAAGCCTGACAGCCATCGATACCTTCACCTGTTTTTGTGTATTCCCGAGAAACAGCACAGGTGCCAGTGATGGTATGTTAATCAGCAGACCGATGAAAAGCACCCCATAGATAGAGTTCATAGCATTTTCCTGTAATTATCGAGCGGCCCAGCCGTTATTGGTCTTCACCAGAACAATTTTGGCTTCTTCCGGTTCAGCCATTCCTTTAACGCCAGAGAACGCATTTTTATCAACCCAACCCGGAACGCCATCGAGCTTCCACGTATAGGTCACTTGCGTGATTTTAGCGCCAGCGCCTTCACTCGGTTCAGTCCAGCTTGTGATCTCAGCTACAACACGATGACCGACGCAGGCACCTTCCTCACGGTTCCAAAACTCAACCTCTTGGCCTTTGTCTGTTACTTCCAGAACATCAACACTGCTAAAGCCATTCGCCTGTTGTGAAACAGTGAGAAGCCCCAGCTCAACAAGCCCTCTTAGAATTTCATCGCTAACATTGTATCCAGCAGAACGGTAGCCATGATTAACCTTTACTGGAAAACCTTTGTTGAACGCAAAGTCATTGTTCTGCAGTGAGTAGCAAACCTTTGATTTTGAAATTTTCGCGTTAATCGCCTTCTCAAAATCGCCTTTCTCACCACATCCCGCCAGAACAAGAGCTGTGCAAGTAACGAATAAAATTTTCTTCATCTTCCTATCCATCCTGATAATCACCAATGCTGTTATGTAGAGGTAGTCTGCTGCACACCTGTAGTCGTTAAAGCTTGTTCTTACTGGCATAACGCAGCAGAACCACCTGATTAACCAATTGATAGGATTCAATTATTTTTGTGGGCCGTCATATCGTTTGTAACGATCAAAATCAAAATAATGATAGATATTAACTATCATATTTTATTATTCGATCGATTAAATCAATTAACACACCGATCGAAAGAGCGTTATTAATCGTTAATATCTATCAATATCAATTTATCGATCTACCATACCGATCATTTTCTTGCTAGATGAATCGTTACTGGATAAAGTGAACAGAAGGCTCACTGGAGCGTTTATTCGCTGGTTTGTAGGGATAGAACGTCAAACCCTACGACCAACAGCCAGCACTGCCCTATGGCCCTTTCTTGACCTTTATTAATGCAACATCAGGGAAAACAACAGTGAAGGATACCGCTAGCTGATTAGATAAAAAGACTCACAGGCTTATGATAAGCGGCTTTATTCACCACTAATTAACATGACCTATTTCAATGGACAGCAGCAACACAACGCTGGTCCCGGTCTCTTTACGCCTATTTTTACGTTTACTGTTTATATGGAGTTAACATGAAAAAACTGTTTATCGCTGCGTTGCACCACCTATGGCAACAAATCCCTTAACGATGAATCGCAACAAACCGTAAAAACCAAGATCGTTAAAGGGAAAACTACCCAGCAAGATGTTATTAACGCATTCGGGGAACCACAAACACGAGCCACCAATGATGGACAGGAAATGTGGTCCTACTCCAGCATGTCAGGCGAGAGCCAGATCTCGAACTACATTCCCGGTCTGGCCCTGCTGAAGAACAGCAACACCGCTCACATGAACTCCCTTGAGATCTGGTTCAAGGGAAATGTTGTTGACCGATATAATTTCAGCCAGACGGCGAGTAAGGTTTCGAAGGGATTGTTGGATTAGTTGATAAAAGCAACATCATTGATGGGTCTGTTTTATGCATCAGACCCAATTTACTCAAACATTCCATAAACAAGCAAAGACAGTTAGTTTCCACAAGTTATAATTATCACGATCACAATATTTACTTCCTCAAATTAAATACTCTTGCAAGAAAAATTAATAAGATCAATAATAATTGAAAATTGTCCTTAACTATAAGCATGAGCCATAAAAGGTTTTCATATGTTAAGAAAAATATCACACATAAATAACTTCGCTGTATTCAACAATTTCTCATGGAATAACTCAGTCCGAGATGAAGGTAACAATATTGCTGAGTTAAAAAAAATGAACATTTTTTATGGTAGGAACTATTCCGGGAAAACAACCCTATCAAGAATAATTAGAAGTCTGGAGCTTTATAAGGTTCATGATAAATATCCTAATTCGGAATACTCTTTTGAATTCACTACTGGTGAGTTAATTAGCCATGATACACTGATAAATAATTCTCGAAATGTAAGGGTATATAATCGAGATTTTGTACAAGATAACTTAAAGTGGTTGTTTAACTCAGATGGAGATATTAAATCCTTTGCAATATTGGGTGAAAGAAATATTGATATAGAAAATAAAATAGTTGAATTAAAAGATATTATCGGTGATAACCAAAAAGGACTTGTTTGTAACTACAATCTAAAAAACTTAGAATATAACAATAAAAAAAGAGAATTCCAATCAACATCTGAAAATTTAGAAAGTAAACTACGTGAAAAAGCTAATAGGCAAATTAAAACAAATCATTTATATCAAAAAGTCACATACAATATTAACTCAATAGAAGAAGACATCAAAACAATACTGAACAATCCAATAAGAGATATTCCTCAAGAAGAACAAGCAAAGCTAGTTAATTTGCTATCAGAGAAAAGTAAAGATTTTCTACTAGATAAAGTAACGTTTTCTGATAAAACACTTTTACTACAAACCCAAGCTAATAATTTACTCTCTTATGAAGTGAAACCTGACGAAACCATACAGGATCTAATTAACAACTCACTCCTACAAGAGTGGGTTCGAAGTGGGATAAACTTACATAAAGGGGTAAGAGATACTTGTGCTTTTTGTGGTGGGGTGATTCCTCATAATTTATGGGAGCAGTTGGATTCACATTTCAATAAAGAATCAG
>NZ_JAGFPF010000168.1:0-3144 GCF_025962695.1 Candidatus Symbiopectobacterium sp. NZEC135
AGAAGATGGATAACTGAGCGTAAGATAAAAGTAAGGCGTTCAACGCTGCAGAATGGTCTGCAGGGCAGGCAGGCGTTGATATGCAAAAAGATCACATCCAAAATAGCATGCAAACATTAACGCAGAAGTTTGCGAACGCGCATTCAACCTTTGATAATTTGGTTAAAGTATTGAGTAGCACAATTTCAAGTCTTTTGGAGTGCGATAAACAATTCTTTGTTTAACGGGGGCGATATCATGAGTTTTTCAAATAACACGATGATCGGGGCTGGTATATCGAAACCAATTCGCCCAAATACATTTCCAGGCAGCGTTGGCAGTAAGGGCGGGAATAACCCTGTAGCATCATTAAAAACGATAACGCAAGCAAAGGTGCAATTTTTACCTCCACCAGGAAAAGCCTCTGTAGCATCGGGCTCACCAAGGCTGTCAACGCGAACCCAAAACGCTGAGCTTGGTGCAAAAGTCAGAAATGTGAGATCGGGTTCAAATAAAAATGAGGCTAAGAGCGAAAACATTGGTGCGTCACCGTCTAACACGCATGACGCTGTGGCGTTTAATAATGTTTTTGATTCATTGGACAGTAGCCTCACTTTTATTAATCAAAGTGAAAACGATGCAATGGCTTTTTTGCGTAAAGATGGCAGCATTGAAGGTCTTGATAAGTTTTTCACCGTTTTATCTAAAGCCGATAACGACGTTGTCGCAGTGGCTAAAGTTAAGCAAATCGTTGTCATGCTTAAAATGCTAAGCGACTCATCGACGCGTTCTGTTGCCCCTGACACCGCAGAAATTAAAAAAGATATTCAATTCTATGTTGATAACGTTAATAAACATGGGCTAACAGCAAATTCACCCTTTGCGGGTTCATTACTCAAAGGGACCCGTGTGCTTAAGGATGTTGATGCGCGTGTTAATAAAAATGCTGCTCAAGTTATCGCCAAAGGTTTAAATCACAATGCTGTTATTGATCGTTTGGTTGAGAGTAAGATCAATATGATGCAAGATAAAAACCAGAGAGCGACGCTTCTCAGCAAATGGAAAGATATCTCGTTTCGTCAATCGAAGCAGGTTTTTGATCGAATGGAAAGTGCTATCAATGATAGTAGCCACTTTCATCGCCTGGATGCACTGCTCAATCATCAACCCATAAAATTAGATCTGTTCAAGGACTTTCTACAACGCGAGAATGCAGATCAGATTAATGACACTAGAAACACTGGACCCTCAAAACCAGATAATGGGATGAGCAAAGAAACACCCGGCCCAACGTATATTTATAATGACTACAGCACTACGACTAATGATAACAGTGTCCATTTTACTGATAATAGTCGTTTTTCGATGAAGGAAGCTGTTAACCCACCTAACGGACAAGAGGAGAAATCTCCCGCCTCTGCCACTGCATCAGCCACTCAGCATCAGAATGTTACGAATGCGCCGGAGAAGCAATCTGACCGTGATATTGATACCAGGGGACACAGTGATGAACCGCACGGGCCTGAGGCAAAGGCTGGCACGTCAGATACTACGGCTAACATCAACAAGCCTTCCAATGAAACGCAGACTCCTCCAGTAACCGTGGGAGGGAATGCTGGGGTTGATGATATCGATGGACCGGCGTTACCAAGAGAGGCCTCTTTAACGCCAGACATCAATGTCGAACTGAATATGCGCACTTCTGTCCAACGGGCACAGCCTCCGGTAGTGGGTAACCATGGTTCTCCGGTGGCCGCACACCAGACTACTTATATGGGGCCCTTTAGCACGGGACGAACGGGAGCTGCGCAATTTCAGCAATACAAGCAGTCTGCATCGATAACCGCTGATAGCGGGCGGTTTAATAAGACGAATGCGTCTCCCGTTACGCCTTCTAACGATGCCGGCACGGGGGTAAAAAGCGATGGCGATCGTTCACCTGATGAGAATATCAGTAACCGTAATCCTCACGTTAAGGCAGGAGAAAATCCTGCTAGCGATAGAGGAGTGAATCAAGCGCTCAATGCCGCTTCATTCACTCGTCAACGGGCGCAGTTTGCTACGACGTTAACCAAAGCCAAAAGCAATGCAGCGATTGTGCAATCCTCTGAGCCTCAATCACAAGCGGGTGATAAACCTTCGTTTGATGGCTATATCGGGCCAAACAGGACCGGACGAACAGGGGCCGCAGAGTTTAAGCGTTATTGGCAATCAGCAAAAACAACGATGGTTGAAACCAATACACCGGTTGGACGCCGAGAGCCGCTTCCAGGAACAAACGTAACAGAAGCAGAAAAACCTGTCGCGCTTGACGGGAGTAAAGCCAACGAGAAAGCGCAAGACTTGTCTGAGACACCGTCTCAAAAAGCCACTACTGCTACTTTATCAACACAGGCAACGCGTCAACAACCGTCGTTGACGGGGGCGGCGGGTATCAACCAGCAAAAGTCTGATATCTATATCGGACCGCGCAGAACGGGTAGGACCGGCGCTGCTGATTTCAAGAAATATGCATCGGATTCAAACGCAGCCACCGTCAGCCGTGCTCCAACTGTGCAACGTAATACCGGGCGTGATGCTGAACCTTTGAGCAAAGAGGTCTTGAGCAACACCAGTGAAAGACGCGTTGTGAATAACACGGATGCAACCACTCCGGCTGCAAGTAGTGCTGAGCGCGTCGTAAGTGTCACTCAGCAAAAAGTACCTGTTGCACCTGAAACCACTAAGGTTGAAACAGAAGAGAATGTGTTGCTGGCAGATACCGTGCCCAACGCGAGCACGTCTAAAGAGCCCTCTTCGGCGAAGCGCCATGATGTCGCATCGTCTGGAGATAATAATAGGGCTACTGCTGCGGGCAACGCCCCCTACAAAGGTCCTTTTTGGACAGGAAGGCAAGGTGCTACGGCAAAGCAATCTTACCTCAACACTGACAGGGTTACTAAAAAGTAAGCCTTTAAATACTTTTATGATGAGCGGTTGTTGTTTAGCCTTGTAAAAGGGGCCTGACGTAATCTTGATGGCCTCGCTCTGTAGATTTAAAAGGAATTGTAATGAATAAAGACGTTGAGGACCGCATCAATAATGTGGTTTCCTCTATTATAAATTGTTCCTCTGTGGATGTACTGCCGGAGAAACACCTATACTATGATCTATTGGCTGATTCAC
>NZ_JAGFPF010000169.1:0-3141 GCF_025962695.1 Candidatus Symbiopectobacterium sp. NZEC135
GCTGTTACGGGACGACAATGGCCAGCCGCGCGCCACGGCGACGGAAGATGCGGAACTGTTGCAGAAAGCCGATGCGTTGCTGGCACAGGCTGAACATTATCACCGCAAGGTTGGCGTAGGCACGATGCGTAAAACCATCGCTGCGCGTCTGCGTACCTTGCAAAAAAGTTAAACGACTACCGCAAGCCAGGCGGGCGCGGTGGAGGCAATGCACAACGGTGCGATGTGCCGTGGAAGCCGGTCAGCCCGCCTTTTTCGGGAGATGTAATGTTTAGTGGCACACCAGTGGATTATCAGGATGCGGTACTGGCCAATGATGGATTTTGGCCGGATCTCAACCTAAAAGATTTCCAGGAGCAACGCAAAATCACGGCAGACATGGACGCGGGAACGGTGGCGCAAGCGTTATTGACCGCTGCCGGAGAAGTTAACACGGATTTGGTCAGTGTGGCACAGCGACACCAGACGAATGGCCATGCAACGGCCAGCGCGGTGCCGGGTGTCAGTCTCGACGGAAAAAACCTGTTGAGTGCGCAATATCAAAAAGCGGTGTTTGCCAGGGCGAAAGCCGATTTGATGGGGGAATTCGCCACCATTGGCCGCCGCGAGTCTCATCCAGGGCAGGAGGGAGACGATACACGCAAGGGACTGCTGGCGGAGGCGGCGATCGTTATCCGCACCATGAAGGGGCTGAAACGCGCCACGGTGAAAATGGTATGAGCCAGTTAGAGGCGTTAACCGACTTTGTGACTCAAAACCTGCCACGGCGTGTGATGCAGGGCTTTGACAGCTTTATGGATGAAATCAGTTTTATCTGCGCGCAGCGGGATCTCGGAGAGGGCCAGTATCAACTGGCGGTGATGCAGTTTGATGCGGTACTGAGTTGGGAGCGTTGGCCCTATCGGGAGTTTGATCCTAAAAACCTGTGCGCTTTATTGCTGGTCTGGCAGACAGAGCAGGACGAACAGCCCTTTATGGATGCCGGGCTGGATAGGGAGTTGCCCACGTTGGATGTTGACGTTATCGATCGGGATACCGCTACGGTGGTGGTGTCGGTCAAAGGCGCGTCTTCACTGACCATCATTGAAGATGATAACGGCATTATCCCGTTCGACGGCAAACGCTGGCGACTGGCTGACCCGGAAATCTGGTTTGCCTCAGAGGCCAGCGTGTACGGCGCTGATGAAACCGGTGCGCCGATTGGCCAAACCACATGATTGTTGATGGCCAACTGAATAAAGGGCAGTTGAAGGAACTGCGCCAGGCGTTGCGGCAACTGGATTTCCCGCCGAAAAAACGCCAGCGCCTGCTGTGGCGGTTGGCCAAGTACGGGGTGATTAACGCGGCTGCGCGCCATGTGCGCCAGCAACAAACGCCGGACGGTACAGCCTGGGCGAAACGCAAAGGCAGGCGACGCGGCAAGATGCTGCGCAACCTGCCCAAATTGCTGCATATCCGTGAAATGCCGGAAACAGAGTCGGTACGTATCTATTTGCAGGGCGGTGGATATCGCAACGGGGCTAACCCGGTTCCGGCTGGCGTGGTGGGTTATGGCCAGCAGCGTGGCATGAGCGTATCGGTGAAAGGTCGCCAGGCGCAGAAAGGCAAATCTGATACGACACGGTTAGCTACACGTCGCCAGGCCAAAAAATTGCGGGCGTTGGGGTATCGGGTAAAGCAGGGCACGCGCTGGCGCAAACCGGCTTATAGCGAGATTGAGGGCGTGATGCGCTTTGACCAAGCCGGTTTACTTATCAAGAAGCTGAGCGGTAAGGCAGCAAAAGCCGCCTGGACAATTGATGTTCCCGCCCGTCCGTTTTTGGGCATGAGCGACGAAGAATTTAACAAGGCGTTGGCACGCCAGCTACAGGCGATCGGCTTTGGCTGGAATGTGAACGCGCAGGATATCAAGGGGTAGGGATGAGTTGGCCAACGGTACAAATTAATCAGGTTAACCAGCTACAGGGCGAAACCAACGAGATCGAGCGTGTGGTGTTGTTCGTTGGGTTGGGCAGCGGCAAGGAAGCCACCACGGGCCAGGCCATGCCGGTGAATACGCAAAGTGATTTTGATGCGTTGTTAGGCGCAGACGATAGCACCCTGAAAAGTACGGTCAAAGCCGCCATGCGTAATGCGGGGCAAAACTGGAGCGGTTATGTGTTTGTGCTGCCCAGCGATTTGACCGCCGCCGATGCCGAAAAGGCGTGGGCGTCGGCAGTGAAAACTGCGCAGCAGGTGGCAAGCGTTGAAGGGGTAGTGCTGACGCTGGACGCGAGCAAAACCACAATCCAGACCGCCGCCACGTTGCGCGCGGAGTTAATCGCGCAGTTTGGGCGCTGGGTGTGGTTTGTGCTGGCCGTGGGTGGCCCCGGCAAGGATGAGGACTGGACAAAGTACCTTACCCGCCTGAGTACCTTACAGAACGGTGCAGCGGTGCCAGCGGTGCAACTGTCGCCGCGTCTGTGGGGGAATGAGCCTGGCGTGTTAGTGGGCCGCCTGTGCAATCGTGCGGTGACGATCGCAGACAGCCCGGCACGCGTGCAGACCGGTGCCTTGCTGGATATGGGCAATGCGGATTTACCGGTAGACGGCAAAGGTAACGTGCTGGAGTTGGCCACGTTGCAGGCGTTGGAGAAACAGCGCTACAGCGTGCCGATGTGGTATCCCGACTATGACGGCTATTACTGGTCAGATGGTCGCACGTTGGACGTGGAGGGCGGAGATTATCAGGCGATCGAAAACCTGCGCATTGTCGATAAAGCGGCGCGGCGTGTGCGTCTCCAGGCGATTGCCAAAATTGCCGATCGCAGCCTGAACAGCACACCGGGCAGCATTGCCGCACACCAAGCGTATTTTGCCAAGACGCTGCGCGAAATGTCCCGCAGCAGCCAGATTAACGGCGTGACGTTCCCCGGTGAGGTGAAAGCGCCGCAGGATGGCGACGTGGTGATCACCTGGCGCAGCAAAAGCCAGGTTGAGATTTATATCACGGTGCGCACCTACGAATGCCCGAAAGGCATCACGGTGAGCCTGCTTCTTGATCAGTCAGTGGAGAGTGCGGCATGACGAAACGGATTTCAGGCCAATCGGTTGATTTCAACATGGACGGCGATCTGGTTCATGCGGAAAAAGTCAGCCTGA
>NZ_JAGFPF010000016.1:0-86130 GCF_025962695.1 Candidatus Symbiopectobacterium sp. NZEC135
TGTCGGCTGAACAGCATAGATCCGGAGCGCTACCTGCAGCACGTACTGAATGTCATCGCCGACTGGCCAGTGAGCCGGGTCAGCGAACTGCTGCCATGGCGAGTAACCCTACCTGCGGAATAACCCTGTCAACACGGCCCTCGCTGTACGCTTACGATCGGTATAAAGCTGAGCCAGAAAATTTGTGAGATAAGCTTCGGTGCTATGCCGTTCTTCGTTATCAGGACCGCAACAAATGTAACGCGCACTGCCTCGGGGGAATAATCGAGGTTCAGCGCCGGGCAAGATTCGCGAGCCATCACCCTGCGTGTACGATGTGATTGCGCCATGAGGACTGTGATGCCAGGTGTTCCAGCCGAGCAGTGAACCGACGGGGATCCATGCCACCATTTTGTCGCACCTTGCGGCGTCCGGCATTCTGGGAAGTGTGGGTTAACGCCGCCAGCATCGACGTTTTCCATGCGTCAGTTTCACGCAATGGGGTAAAGCGCTAACTAAAAATCGTTGGCAAGGATTTTCCTTGCTAAACTTACCCTCTTGATTGGAGTTACGAATTCAGCTAACTATATAATAATTATGGTAAAATTAATTTACACCCCATCTGAACCATAAAAATGATCTGCAATAATCTCAGGTTATATAAAGCAGGTTTGAGCGCCCTGGTCGTAAGTGACGGTTGTTACTGTTTGCGTTGCTGATAAGTGAATTAACTATTGGCGACCTTCTGAATGAAGTTCACATCAAAGTAATCTCTCCACGCGATGATGCGATCACCGTCAAGCTCGAGTATACCCATTACTTTTGCTGCTCCAATCTCGCTGCCATCAGCGCGTTCGAACCTATCAAGTCTCTCGGTGAGCACTTTGTTGCCGTCTGCAGCGATAGCAAGCATTTCAATACGAACCGTAGCTATGCCCACCGTCTTTTTGAGTTCATCAGTCAGCGCGAAAGCTTCATTGATACCGGTAGTGATGGCAACCCCTTCGTTAATCCAAACAGTGCGGGGTGTGAACCACTGCTGTATGGCAACCTTACCTTGATCCTCAGGAAAAGCAGCGAAAAAGGCGGTCACATTTTCAATCGGTGTTGGCATGGTGTTTCCTTCCTGTTGAGCAGCAAGTTATTGGTCGCATGTTTGGTAAACATAACGGGAATGCTTTAAAGAATCGAGTTTGAGAGTATTGCCTGCTGTTTAACAAGGTGTTGCCTGAATCTGTCTGCGTAATCCTCTGATACAGCGGATATGACACTTGGCCTTTGTGCCAGCGAATACCGCCACGCTAATACGCGTGGAAGATTGTCGAAGATAGGCTGTAAAACCACCGGGCTCAGCAGGTCGAAGTAACGAAAGACAGGGGCAAATACCGCATCGACCATACTGAATGCCACGCCTGAAAAATAGGGGCCTTGCTCAAGCGTGCTCTCAAGTCGCTGCAACTTTTCACGAAAGGCAGCTTTCTTATCCTCAGCAACCGCCAGTTCTTTGGCGTTCAGGAACTGCCAGGCATCGGAGAGCGCCGCCACACCAAACTCTACCCAGGCACGCTGCTGCGCGCGGGAGAGGGCATCGCTGGAATAAAGACTGACGCCATCCTGCGTTTCGTTGAGATATTCGCAAATGGCCGCGCTCTCGAACAGGACTGCGTCAGCACTGTCCGGCAGTTCTACCTTGAGTAAGGGGACTTTTCCCGTCGGCGAAAGCGCCATAAACCAGTCTGGTTTGTTAGCCAGATCGACGTTGATCCTCTCAAAGGGCACATTCTTTTCCAGTAGCACAATTGCCGCTCGCTGAACGAACGGGCATAACGGATGACTGATAAGCGTAAGTTTAAGGTTCGGCATGAAGCTCTCCGGATGGATGGAATGAATGCGTTCGGGTTTACAGCAACTGGCCGCCTGAAATGTCAAAAGTCGTCCCGTTAGCCCATGCCATGTCATCAGACAGGATGGCGGCTACCGCGCCACCAACATCGTCCGGTAAACCGACACGGCCTAGCGCGATCCCCTGAGCAACCCAGGCGTTTACGTCTTCATTATCTCTCACGGCACCCCCGCCAAAATCGGTTGCGATGGCGCCAGGGGCTATTGCATTCACCCGGATTTGGCGTGCACCCAGTTCTACCGCCAGGTAACGGGTCAGAACTTCTACTGCGGCCTTCACTGCCGCATAAATGCTGTATCCCGGCAAAGTAAAGCGCACAAAACCGGACGAAACGTTCAGGATGCGACCGCCGTCTTTAATCAGCGGTAACAGCTTCTGAGTCAGAAAAATCGGCCCCTGAAGGTGCGTGCTGACCAGTGAGGTAAACTGGTCCTCTGTCGCATCAACAAAGTTTGAGAAGAGTCCGTTACCGGCATTGTTAACGAGAAAATCGACGTGCTCGTGACCGAACTCAGCCGTCAGCGTTTCAGTCACGGCGTTTGAAAAAGCCTGATAACTGGCGGTATCGGTGATGTCCAGCGACAACATCGCGGCTTTGCCACCCAGAGCTTCGATCTCTTGTTTCAGCGCCTGGGCTTCTGCAGCGCCGCTACGATAGGTGCCGATGATGTGGACGCCGCGTTTAGCGAGGTGAAGAGCCATGTTGCGGCCGAGGCCACGGCTGGCGCCAGTGATAAGTGCAATTTTGTTAGTCATGGGCTGTCTCTTTCAGGTTATTAGGCGCACCAGGCGGTGTTTGTTTGACCTGCCCATATTAGGCAATGAAGGATGTGTAACCTACGCCTGATAAGCTCAATTTATTGCCTGATTGTATCAATCGCTTTGCGGGTTCCCGGATCATGAGTATAGTCAATCCATGAATAACTCTCTTGCACCCCATCTTGATATCGCCCTGCGGCATGCGCCGCCGGGTTTGACTGCCACACGGATCCCTCGTGTAGACATCTGTGTCGGACAGGGCGATACAGACAAATCACCTTGCCTGTATCGCTCGATGATCTGCTTTATCCTGCAAGGCTCTAAGCGCGTCGCGATAAACGACAATCTTCTGAGCTACAATAGCGAACAGTATCTTATCAGCGCCCTTGACCTGCCCTTGATCGGACAAATTTTTGATGATGAAGGGGGGCAGCCCTACGTTGCGATTTCGCTTGTATTGGATCCGGCCATACTGGCGGAACTCGCGGCGGCTATACCACCGGTTCGCGAGCGCGAACAAAAGGGGATCGGCATTATGCTAAACCCGATGACTACCTCGCTCCGCGATACGTTACTTCGCTTGTTGTCATTGCTCGACACGCCTGATGATATCCCAGTTCTTGGCCCCATGCTCGAACGGGAATTGCTTTATCGTCTCCTGCAGGGCCCTCAGGGGCGACTGCTGCGTCAGATTGCCCAACCCGAGGGTGCTCTGGGTAGTATCCGGCGAGCCGTTGCCTGGATCCGGGACAATTACAATCGCCGGCTTCACATCGAAGCGTTGTGCGAGGTAAGCGGCATGAGTCGTGCCAGTTTGCATCGCCATTTTCTGTCGATGACAGGTCTCAGCCCCGTTCAGTATCAGAAGCAGCTTAGACTACAGGAAGCTCGCCAGCTTTTGCTCGCCGGCGAACATCGCGCGTCTGACGTGGCGTTTGCCGTCGGCTATGAAAGTGCCTCACAGTTTAGCCGTGAATATCTGCGGCAATTCGGCGCACCGCCTGCACGCAACGTACGCGAGATACGGCAGGCGATCGGTACTTCAGTAAAGGAGTAAACGGCAGACTGTTTTATGCATTGCCGATGGGATCAATGCCGATCATCATACCGTTGTGCAGAAGGTCCTCTCACCATCTGGCGGTTCTGGTGCTGTGTTATGATGGTTAAAACAGCGTCATGGACAACGCAGAAAGAGCGAGCATGCCTGCGCAACTTTGGTTGAAGCGCCTGACTAACCGCGCATCCGTAAGGTAGTGTTTGATCATTGCACCAAACCAGGCCCAGATCCCAACACAGGGAAAACTCACGGCAGCAAAAAGAACGGTGTAAAGCGCTATATCCTCGAATGAAAACACGCTGGGCAAACATGTGGATATTGCCACGCTTGCCATAATCCAGGATTTCGGGTTGATGAGCTGGAAAAAAGCGGCTCCGATAAAACGCATTGGGTGTGATGTGTCCGCCGACTTGACTTCACCCGTGCTCCCCAAAATCTTCCAGGACAAATAAAGAATATAGGCTGCACCGCTATATTTCATGACCACCTGGATATAAGGGAATAAAGTAAAGATTTCATGCAGTCCCAGGCCGACTAGAAGTAGCATGAGTGCACTTCCGGCACTTGCGCCGGATATGTGACCCAGTGTTTTACGTGGCCCAAAGCGGACGCTGGAAAAAAGGACCATGAGGTTATTTGGCCCTGGGGTGACGGACATAACGATCGCCAGTACCAGAAAGGAACTCAACTGCTGCGCTGTAATACTCATCTACTCCAGTCCTGTTGTTGTTTTTTTCTTGTCGTCGCCAAAAGATTTCGGGCGTTTTGCGATTACTGAACGCTGATTTGAAGCACGGTGAGTTTTTAAATTCGTTTGCCTCAACGCAAGACAGGGAAAGAGGAACGAAATAAATCTTTTGCGTAAAAACTTCTTTTTGAATGTTATAAGTAATATTCTCATGATTAACTTATAAAATTAGCCTATCAACGGTTTTTTTTGAGATGGATAAAGATGTGAATGTCGTTCAGACAAAATTGATTCAACAGCCGAAACTGGATGCGAAGGACCGAACATTATTAGCCATCCTGGCTGAAGACGCCTCGCTAAGCTATACGGAACTTGGGCGTAAACTGCACCTTTCTGCACCAGCGGTACATGAGCGGGTTAAACGGCTTAAGAGTGAAGGGGTGATTACGGGGACGGTGGCTAAGCTGGACAGCAACAAAATCGGACGCCCGTTGCTGGCTTTCATCCATGTCGATACGTCGAGTTGGGCTGTTACACGCTCAATTCTTTCTTTAAAGTCGCTTTCCGATGTAGAGGAAATTCACACCGTAGCCGGTGATAGCGCCATGCTGCTAAAAGTCAGAACCCAGGATACTCAGTCGCTTGAAGCCCTGCTGGAGGTGATTCATTCAATTGACGGTTTTACCGGAACGCGCAGCTATATTGTCTTGACCCCCCATCTTGAAAGGGGGCCTGCCCCATTACTCTCGAATTAGAGATGAAGTGATGTGATGGAGGCCCCTTCTTAAGGTAGTCAGTGCCATACTTTTACTGACTATCTTATTGCGAGCCAATATTCAGTTCCCCCAGTACAGACCTTTAGGTGCGCTTGAGAAGCCAATGACCTTCAAAGCCGGGGCCAGTTTGCTGATGCGGACCGGCACATCGTCTACCAGTTCGAGTGTGAACCGATTACGCTTGTCGCGCGAAAGTGCTGTGGACAGCGCGGCCAGTGCGGCGGCAATGACCTCCGTTTGTGTTGCGTCATTCGGGTCGATATAGGTGAACAGCTGGCGGCCACCTTGCGGCAGGTAAAGCACGAGATGGCCGCCATCGATCACGACTAAAGCGCCTGCTCTCCGGGCCGGTCGCAACTGAGATGCATGCGAAGGCCAGGGCAGAATAGTCCCGAAAGGATTACCTGGATCTACGGCACTGAGAGCGACGGGCATGGGTATCGCCGTCGTTTCTTCAGCCAGTTCGCGCAGGCGATCTACGGTTGTGCGCTCGGCGAACTGGGCAGCCCCGAGTCCGAGTACAAAGCGACCTCGGATCACTCGTCCGGTATCTTCCATGCCTCTGAATACGGGCTGCAATGCCGAAAACCCGCCAGGGACGTTTTCATAGACGGTGACATTGCGCGTCACCACGGCGTAACGATCAAGAAGACCTTCGGTCCATGCAAGAGCCTGCACTGTCTCGGGAAGGGGGGCTGTGCGTATCAGCGACCACCGGCCCGCCAGGGTCGCCGCATTGAGCCCCGAATGAAACGCGTCGGAAACCGCAGCCGACGGGAGCCCGCGCAGACCCCGCCTTCTGCGTGAGGATAATGCCCGGGGCCGGGGTTGCTGCGCGACCTGGGCAAGTGCGCGTAACGGCGTCCATGTGTCATTCGTGATACAACCCGCCCAGACGAGATCCCACAGGGCAGTGTGTAAATTATCAGACAACATGTCGGGGGAGTCGTACCGATCGGGATAATCCCGGGCGAGCTTGATCTGCACCTGCGTAAGCAGCTGGCGCGCAAAGTATGCGCCCCCGTCGGCGAGCAATTCGAGGATCGCATGTTGCAGAGGCGACAGCTCGAGCGCGCCAGAGGCCTGTGCCGCCATGAACAGGGTTTCGGGGACAAACTCCTGAAGGTGCAAAGCCACCAGACCGTCGTCGTTGCCCAGTTTGCTGTGGCCTGACCATAGTACCGTCCCGCTGGAGAGGAGTCCGTCAAGCATGTCAGACGCGTAGTCGCGTACGCGTGCGGGCAGGATCTGTCGTTCCCAGACCGAGGCAGGCAACGGCAGTCCCGCCAGTTGCTCGATGACCTGTAGCACGCCTTCTTGGCCTTCCAGCGCACCACGTGCCGGGTTCCAGCCTTTCACTGCGGCACGTTGTGATGCATCAGTAACGAGCCCTTGCCGTTCGAGAAGAAGGCGGGTGTAGGCCTGACGGGATACCGGTTGGGTGGCCTCGCGTGCGGCCTGTAATGACCGGATACGCAAACGCCGGAATACCTCGTCGCTCACCCATTCATGCTGCGCGAGCGGTCCGGCATCACGGCTGCTCTGAGTGGCGGATTTCACACTCTGCCCGATCCCGAAGTGGCCGGACAGAAGTTTGCCCTGGTCGGCAATTTGCCGCAGAACGGACTCTGCAACTGACGCACCCACGCCGAAGGATAGGGCCGCCTCGCCCGTGGTAAAGGGCCCGCGAGTGCGGGCGAATCGTGCGAGCAGGTCGCGCAGCGGCTCAACAGTGTTTTCCTGAAACGCCGCCGGCAGCCCGTCGGGAAGGGCCACGCCCAACGCATCGCGCAACCGTCCGGCATCCTCGATACTGGCCCAGTGCTCCCGTTCACCAATCCTGATACGGATGACGCGTCGCTCATTCTCCAGGCTACTCAGGAACGAGGCTGCTTCATCAGCTTCGTCGTCCAGGCGCGCGGCAACGTCCTGCGTGCAAAGTGGCCCGAGTTCGCGCAGCAGATCGGCCACGCCCTCCTTGCCTTTCGCTCTGTAGCCGGTCGCCAGCCGTTGCAGCTCCTGGTAAAGCTGGTCCATCACCAAGGGGTCGAGCAGCTCACTCAGCTCGACCTGCCCCAGAAGTTCTCCCAGCAAGGCACTGTCAAGGGCAAGCATCGATGCACGTCGTTCGGCCATCGGCGCGTCCGTCTCATACATAAACTGTGCGACATAGCCGAACAGCAGATCGGTTGCAAAAGGAGAAGGGACTTCTGTGGTCACGTCCACCAGTCGTACCGTACCGGTATTCAGTTTCCCCATAAGCTCATCGAGCGCATCCAGGTCATATACGTCCTGCAGGCACTCGCGCGCGGTTTCGATCAGTATCGGGAATTCAGGATAACCCTGGGCGATCTCCAGTAACTGACCGGCCCGAAGCCGCTGTTGCCATAGCGGAGAACGCCTGCCGGGCGTTCTGCGTGAAAGCAGTAGCGCACGCGCTGCACACTCACGAAAGCGTGCGGCAAACAGTGCTGAGCCCCCGACCGCAACGTTGACAGTGCGCCGCAGTTTGTCTGGTTCGAAGAGGAACAGCTCCGCACCCGGCACCCGGCCCGTATCCGGAAGGCGCGCCACGATGCCATCGTCACTGGACACGACGGCCGGATCGATTTTCCAGCGCTCGCGGATGCGCTGGGCAATGGCCAGCGCCCAGGGCTCATGGACCCGACGCCCGTAAGGCGAATGCAGGATCAGGCGCCAGTCACCCAGTTCGTCATGGCATCGCTCGATGATTAGCGTGCGATCGGTGGGCAGTACGCCCGTGGCGGCCCGCTGCTCGGACACGAGTGCCAGCATGTTGCCGATGGCGTTCCCGTCCAGGCCGATGGTCTCCAACTGGGTTTGCGTGTCGGGCCGGGGAAGGGGAGTGCCATCGTCTCCGGAGATGTCCAGTTCGAGCTGGCGGAGGAAGGCGCCGATGGCCTCTCCCAACTCGGCAGGCCGACCGATGCCGTCTCCGCGCCAGAATGGCAGGCGGGCGGAACGACCTGGAGCCGGGATGACGACCACCTGGTCACGGGTGATTTCCTGGATGCGCCAGGATGTCGCTCCCAGAGTGATCACATCGTTGACGCGTGACTCGTAGACCATTTCTTCGTCTAGCTCGCCCACGCGGCGTGAGCCGGCGCGTTCTTCACCTTCGGGGAGAACGACGCTGAACATGCCGCGGTCGGGGATGGTGCCGCCGCTGGTAACCGCCAACTGTTGTGCGCCCGGACGTGCCGACAGCTGACCGGTTTCCCGGTCCCAGATCAGCCGTGGCCGAAACCCGGAAAAATCATCGGAGGGATAGCGTCCCGCCAGCATATCCAGCGTGGCATCGAACGCTGTGCGGGGGAGTGCGAGATAGGGCGCGGCGCGGCGCACGGTAGCATACCAGGCGTCGACATCAAGCGGCTCCATCGCAACGGCGGCGACCGTCTGCTGTGCCAGTACATCCAGTGGATTGCGGGGCGGGGCGATGGCCTCGATGCGGCCGTTCAGCATCGCGTCGACGATAACGGCAGAGTCAATCACCTCGCGTCGTGTACGAGGATAGACGAGCCCGGTTGAAATGCCCCCAACCTGGTGTCCGGCGCGTCCAACACGTTGCAGAGCGCTGGCGACAGACGGTGGTGCAGATACCTGAATCACCAGATCGACCAGGCCCATGTCAATGCCCAGTTCCAGGCTTGAGGTAGCGACCACACAGCGTAACTCACCGGATTTGAGTGCCTGCTCGATCTCAGCGCGATGCTCTTTGGACACCGAACCGTGGTGTGATCGGGCGATGGTAGCGGCAACGCCATCGGCGCGCGCCTGGGTGCTGCCTGCCGACGATTCGTACTGTGTGGGTAGGCGATCCTCCCCGGTGGATGCAGTCTGCCCGGTGCCTGCCAGTCTTGCTGCATAGGTCTCATTGAGGCGTGCGGTGAGCCGCTCTGCCACGCCACGGGAATTGGCGAAAACGATAGTGGAGCGGCGTGAAAGTACCTGGTCCAGAATACTGGCCTCCACGTGCGGCCAGATAGAGCCGGGTCGACCATTGCCCGCGTTTTCGCCGGGTTCTTGTTCCGGGATGTTCGACATGTCTTCCACCGGGACCACGATGCGCACGTCAAGGTGGCGCATTGATGGCGGCGCCACGACGGTAACAGGGCGCTCGCCTCCCAGGAACTCAGCCACCTGTTCCACAGGGTGTACGGTGGCGGATAACCCGATGCGCTGTGCAGGTGTTTCCAGCAGAGCCTCCAGCCGCTCGAGGCTCAGCGACAGGTGCGATCCGCGTTTGGTCCCTGCCACGGCATGGATCTCGTCGATAATGATAGTACTGACGTCGCGCAGCGCTTCCCTTGCCCGTGAGGTCAGCATAAGGAAGAGAGATTCCGGCGTCGTGATGAGAATATCGGGAGGCTTGCGCACGAGACGGGCACGCTCGGCTACCGGCGTGTCGCCGGTACGCAGGCCTACCGTTAGCCCCACGTTGGCATCGCCCCGTCGCTGACGCTCCTGCATGATCCCCTGAAGCGGTAAAGACAGGTTACGTTGCACATCCGCCCCCAGAGCCTTAACCGGCGAGATGTAGAGGACCCGCGTTTTGGTTGCCGGTCGCCGGGCATTTTCAGGAGCCGGGGTGAACGTCTCAGTCTGCTCAATGAACAGCCGATCGATGGCATACATAAACGCGGCAAGCGTCTTGCCCGAACCGGTGGGGGCGATGACCAGCGAATGATGCCCTCCGCCGATTGCCGTCCACGCGGCATCCTGCACAGCCGTGGGCTTACCGAACGTGGAGACAAACCAGTCCCGTGTGGCTGCTGTGAACTGTCCGCCCGACAGAAATTCGTTTGATTGGGAGTTTGTCGTCACGAGATAATCAGCCCTTAGCCGTTTTGAGAGCGGCGCTCCATGCCCGCTGTGCCCATACCGTCAGTATTTCATTATCTTCAAGCACATCCACAGGCACTTCCTGGTACGATTTTAGCGCATGGTCGTTGCCCTCGGAGACATAGCCCAGCGCGTGTGAGCCTGCCGCCTCATAGTCGGCCCGGCTTGCATCATCCACTTTGAAATACAGGGATCCTTTCCAGACCATCGCGAATATGAGCCCGTCACGATAGAGTGCGACGGCGCCAAACAGCGGCCGTGTTGTGATGGGAGCCCATCCTGAAAGCTCCCCGGCATAGTGCGCGGCCAGCGCTTTGCCTTGCCCGGTGAGTTTGGTCATTTGTCACTCCTGATAAATTGAAAATGTTGTTCAACGGTACTCAGTGGATCCCGGCCACCGAGGGTAATGGATCCAGTTTACAAAGCGGCTTTACACCGGGGCTTTAAACGTTGAGGCACGGCTTTGAGCGCCAACTGGTAGGACTGTTTGATCAGGTCTTCTACCAGTTCCCGGGTCACGCCTTTGCCGCCTTCGACGGATACCCAGTGGTGTTTGTCGAGGTATCTCCCTGGCGTTACGTTTTCGTACTGTTCACACAGGGTGTCGATCTGGTCCGGCTCTGTCTTGACCGTGATGATTGGTTCACCAGGATCATCGGTGACGATGAGAAAGACTTTGTTGACGACCTTGTAGACGTCAAGTTTTTCGACAAACGGGCGGCCGTGAGTGACGCCAGGCAATTCAGTCGCCAGGCGGCGTGCAAGAGGCTGCAACTGGCTTCTGGAGATGCTTTTATGTGCCGGCTGTCCGACATTGCGGATGCGCTTTTGCGGCAGACTCGCCTGGACCAGCAGGTAAGACTCCTTGATCTCCCGATGCAGT
Organism: Candidatus Symbiopectobacterium sp. NZEC135; assembly: GCF_025962695.1. Classification (NCBI taxonomy): domain Bacteria; kingdom Pseudomonadati; phylum Pseudomonadota; class Gammaproteobacteria; order Enterobacterales; family Enterobacteriaceae; genus Symbiopectobacterium; species Candidatus Symbiopectobacterium sp. NZEC135. The sequence continues at coordinate 10,912 of NZ_JAGFPF010000016.1, forward strand.
AATGCTTCCGTAATGGACTTGCCTGCAACGATAGACAGCCAGTGGCGCTTGTTCATGCGATGAGCCGGTGAAATTTCCTCAAATTGCCCGCGCAGTATCGCGGCCCGAATGGGATCGGCTTTCACGATAACGGTGGACTTACCGTCCACCTCGCCGATCAGCATAAACACTTTGCCGTGCAGCTTGTAGGCCGCCCAACCGAGCCCCATTGAGTGGTCGGGCCCGGTGCCCGTGAGCGATCGCGCATAATCATCGGCAACGTGAGCGAGGTTCTGTTTGTCCATAGGGTCTCCTGACACTGTCCGCGTTACTCGGCGGACGCGGGAATGGATATACGTGCCGATACTCTGAACCGCTTTTTCCGCTTCGGGGAAGCGGTTAATGAAGAACGGCCAGCTCGGTATCATCCTGTCCCCGCTTGCCTGGCGATGCCGCTCTTTCGTGCCCATATATCCGTGGACAGAGGCCTCAGTAACGATCTTGATAATTGCTATTATGGGTCATAAATGGCATGGTTTGTACAGTTATATGGTTTTTAAATTGCAAATATCGGACATTCTGTTGTGAGTAGCAATGTTATAAGAGGTATTTAATGAGTGCGATGGCGCGACCTAAAGTAGAGCAACTGACGTATAGCCCGGCCACCGCATATCCCTATGATCTTGAGGTGTTCCGTTTGTCGGACCTTAAGCGTCGCTCGACGGTACAGGCTATGCGAAGGACGTACTGTTACGAATTCTATATGTTGATCTGCGTGACCGAAGGGCAATGCACGCACTTTGTCGACTTCGAACCGGTGGAATGCAGCGCGGGAACATTGCTCACGTTGCGGCCTGGCCAGGCCCATAACTTCGGAAGCGAGGAGGACTGGGATGGATGGATGGTGCTGCTTCGTCCGGAATTTCTGCTGTCGGCAGAGGCTGCGCCGACAGGGGCTGAAATATCCCCTTTACTGGATTGCCTGCCCGGAATCATCTGCCTTGATCCGGCGGAACTGAGACGGGCCATGCAGGATATTCAGTGCATCCACGACGATGCCCGCTTGGGGTTACCGGGGCGACCTGACGCGCAACCTGGTATTGAGGCTGCGGGCGTTACTGCAAGTTGTCCGAGCGTTGGGGTAGATGTGTTGCTGCGCTGCCGTTTCTACGCGTTACTGACCTGGCTGGCTTTCCTGCACGGGCAGCGCCAGGAACCCGCTTCTCAGCAGTCAGCCATGCTGCTACGGTTCCGGCAGTTTGAGAAACTGGTGGACGAGCGTTTCTCGCAATGGAGCCAGGTCGGCGACTATGCAAGCTACCTGGGTTGTACTGAGAAGAGCCTGACGCGCGCAACACTGGCAGTCCAAGGGATTAGCGCCAAAGCCTATCTCTCAAAAAGGATTGTGCTGGAGGCCAAACGGCTACTCACGCATACCGATTTGTCCATCGGTGCGCTGTCCGGACGTCTTGGATTCGGTGAGGTCGACAGATTCTGCAAGTTCTTCAAGCGGGAAACCCGTTTTACGCCGAAGGACTTCCGCAAAAACGCAACGACTTCCTGACCTCATGAGGATCGACCTTGCCACAGCACAATATGTGCAAAGCTCCGGCAGGAACCTGTTGCGAGCGGGTATTGAGTTCAATATCCGGTGGTGAGCGATGTTTGCTTACCTTGCCATCATTCGTATCGAATACAAAAGGAGAAATGTATGTCACATGCACTACCCATTTACGAGCAAAACTACAGTGATGAGCAGCGTGCGCTCGCAGACCATCTTATCGGTCTGGAAAAGTCAGCACTGGATAAGTGGTTCAAAGGTGATACATCCGGTTATGAATCACTCTGGTCAGAGCGCAGCTTCACTTACTTTGATGCTGTTGTGACCGAAAGGGTCGATGACTATGAAACGATTAAAGCGTTTCTGAAATCCATTGACGGCAAGTTATTTGCTGACAGTTATGATTTTCTCAACCCCCGGATACAGGCGGCAAACGATATGGCCGTGCTGACTTATCAGCTGTACGCGAAAACGAACCGGATTGATATGGAATACAACGTCATCGAGATTTTTCAGAAGGAAGATGACAACTGGAAAGTTATCCACTCTACCTGGTCCTTTATCCGTCCTATGGACAAAAAATTCCCTCAGGTTGATGCTGTCATCTGATGTGGTCATACACTCAGATAGGGGGATAAGACAGTAAGGTCCAGCCCGTCCTGTCGGAAAACAGGGCTATTAATATGGGTATGAATACGGTGTTACAGAGGCCGGACCAGAATATTTATAAGTTGATGATACGGGAGTGATTATGAAAAGAGAGACGCTATTCAGCTACGTGCGGGAACATTTTAACGCAGAGCCGGAGTATCTCTGGAGTAACTTGCCGGATTATGCCGTACTCCGTCATCATAATGGTGATAAATGGTTTGGTATTGTGATGCGTGTACCCGGTACGACGCTGGGGCTGAAAACGGAAGATGACGTCGACATACTTGATGTTAAGGTTAGGCCGGAGCGCATCGGCTCATTACGCCAGAAAGACGGCATTTTTCCTGCTTATCATATGAATAAAGAGCACTGGATCAGTGTGATCCTGTCGGGGCCATTGTCGCCAAATGAAATACACGAACTGCTGGCCGACAGTCATGAATTGACATCCCGATAATTTATTCAAGAAAACGGAATACGTGGCAAAGGAATGCGCTTTGGTGATATGGGTAGGGCTTAACCCGTAGCGCTGTAGAGACATGAGTTAGGCGGAACGTAGAAGGGCGAGCAGCTAACACTCATTTGTCTGAAGATGCTCATAAATGGCTTAACAATTTCTTCGAATTGGAAACAGAAATAGCCGTATCAGTACAAACTGATACGGCTATTTCTGTGGTTTATTTTGTCAGAAGATTTATCCCATTGTGTAACTGATTTCCTTCCCACAAATATAAGGTGGCACATACGCTTTCCGGCACATATCCAGATAATCCGACCACCATTGCATCATCGCTTTACGGGCATCGAGATATTCTGCTTTATGGATGTAAGCCGCTCGAACGCTGTTACGCTCCTGGTGACTCATCTGCCGTTCAACCGCATCCTGCGCCCATAGGCCAGACTCCATCAGGGCACTACAGGCCATTGCCCGAAATCCGTGGCCGCAGATTTCATCTTTTGTGTCATAGCCCATCAGGCGTAGCGCCTTATTGACCGTGTTTTCGCACATCGGTTTATACGGATTATGATCGCCGGGGAATACCAGCACCTGATGCCCGGATATTTCCCGTATCTGTTTCAGAATAGCAATAGACTGACGGGAGAGTGGAACGATATGTGGAGTGCGCATTTTTGCACCACGCCCGGAGTAGCGGACACCGGGGATGGACTCGCGAGTGGCAGGAATGGTCCAGATTCTATTTTTGAAATCGATCTCAGACCAACGGGCGAAACGCAGTTCGCTGGAACGGATGAACAGGTGCAGGGTGAGTGATACTGCTAGGCGGGTTAACTCTCGTCCTTGCTTGTAGTCCTTAATACGGGTTAACAGTTCTGGTAGTTGTTCCAAGGGAAGGGCAGGGTAGTGGCGTTTAACCGGAGGGGCGATTATACCGTCCAGATTGGCAGCCGGATTATGCTCTATCAACTCCTGATGCACGGCATGACGCATGATGTTGCACATATGCTGCCGAGTGCGTGCCGCCACTTCCAGCAGACCTTTTTGCTCAATTCCTTTCAGCAGGTCGATGAAATGTCGGGTTTTCAGTTCGGTGACTGGCAGGTGTCCAATTATCGGGAAGATATGATTGTTCATGCTGGCAAGCAGACGGGCGGCATGGTTCTCTGACCATGATCTGTTGCTTTTATGCCAGCTCAGCGCGACAGCCTTGAAGGTCTCTCCCGGTAATACCGTGGCTTTTTCAGCGGATCGCTGTTGTGCTGGGTTTATATTCTGCGCCAGCAATTTACGGATACCGTCACGCTGTTGACGAGCATCAGCCAGAGAGACATCAGGATAGGCACCTAAGCCGAGACGGGATTCTTTTCTATTGATACGATACTTGAGATACCAGAGACGTGAACCGCCGGGATTAACTAAAAGGTATAGGCCGTGAGAATCGGAAACTTTAAAGGGTTTTGGGGATGGTTTTAAGTTGCGGATTTTTGAGTCGTTAAGAGACATTTGGGGGTCACTCCGTCATCGAACCAACTTGACCCCAAATCTGACCACCAAATTCTCCCGATGCAGAGGGAAAACTGAAAATGCATCGGGAAGACTTTTCACGCTAACTCATTGAATTTGAATCACATAGGGATTCGCAAAGAGGCATGAAAACACAAATTTGGCTCCTCTGACTGGACTCGAACCAGTGACATACGGATTAACAGTCCGCCGTTCTACCGACTGAACTACAGAGGAATCGTGTGAACGGGGCGCATGATAACGGCGTGCCGCGGGGATGTCAAAGGAAGAACATACAAAGGGCGATCGTTTGCTGAGAGATTAGGCAAATCGCCCTTTTTTTCTGCGTTGCGACGAAAATCAGGGCAATTTAACGCGCTTTGTTGCAGGCAACGTGCGCACGCACATACAAACGGTTTGACCGCGTTTTCAGGCGGCAATCGGGTGATGAGGTGTCCCCCGATGGCTGGGATGACGCGGAGAATGGGCGAAATACCACTCAACGGTTTTCTTGATGAGTGCATCCGTTGCGTCAATATAGTGTTCTGGTGCTGATGCCATATCTTGCTGGAGAATTAACGGCAGCTCAGTACAACCGAGAATCAGCTTTTCCACACCCGCATCAAGCAGTCTGTCTCTGACCGGTGCCAGAAGTCGATGCGCCTCGGCAATGCGGCCCGCCTTGTAGGCATAAATGCTTTCCATTACTGCCTGCTGTGCGGTGTCATCGGGAATCTGACAGGCAATACCCAGTGCGCTAAGGTTATCCTGATAAATTTTTGCTTTGCACGTGGCGGTGGTTGCCAGTAATCCAACCGCGTGCAACCGTTGCTGCTTAATTAACTGGCAGGTGGTGTCGATGATACTGATCATTTCGACATTCGTGCGTTTTTTTAATTCATCAAACCAGAAGTGAGCGGTATTACAAGGAATAATAATACATTCTGCTCCGGCATTTTCCAGGATTTTCATATATTGAACCATTTTGTCTAACGGTGATGCGCCATGGTTCAAAATACATTGTGTTCTGTCAGGAATATCAGGAATAGATACCGCAATCGTAGGAATATGATCCTGATCTTTATTGGCTGGCGTGTTGTTTATTAATTTTTGCATGGCGTCAACGGTCGCCCCTGGCCCCATTCCGCCAAGAATACCAATTAAACTATTCACGTTATTAACCTCAATACATGAAGGGATTGAAAATATCTTCGCACAACCAGCCGGAATGTGAATTGCTAAATTCCCATCCCCTATGTATGATTTGCATAGCCAACCGGGTGGCTATGCTTTTCCTGGCTGTGTCATTGTGCAAGTTGTACTGCGGCAGTGGTCGTAGCGTCAGGTGCTGCGCGGCGTGAAGATGAAAAGAGGTGAGTAGTGCTTAATAATATTGAAACAAAATGGCTGTATGACTTTATTGCGCTGGAAGAACATCGCAGTTTTACCTTGGCTGCGGAAAAACGTAATATTTCTCAGTCGTCATTCAGTCGCCGGATTCGCGCGTTGGAAACGGCCATTGGTATTGAACTCTTTGACAGAAATGCCACCCCGTTAAAACTGACGGAGCAGGGAAGACTGTTTCATGCCCATATCCGTAATACGCTTGATGACCTGGCCTATCAGTTAAATAAATTACATGGCGGCAGTCACTATAAAAATAAAATCACACTGGCCGCAGCGCATTCACTTTCAGTATTCATTCTTCCCGAGCTGTTAAAAACGGTGCCGGAGCCACAGGAAAAAATATTCTATGTGGAGTCTATCGATGTCGATGAGGCTGTTCTCAATCTAAAGGAGGGGAAAAGTGATTTTATTTTTTCTTTCTTTAATGAAGAACTGATGTCTGAACCTTTTATGCACACCAAGATCCTCGAATCCCATCTCTATCCGGTCAGCGCTTGCGATAAAACTGGAAAGCCGGTTTTTAACCCCCGCGCCGAAACCGTGCCGCTGCTGAACTACACCGATACCAGCTATATGGGGCGGCAGGTAAACCGCTATCTTTCTGCCATCAACAGCGAGCGTTTTTCAATAACGTTTGTTTCTTCGATGAGCGACTTGCTTAAACGCATGACGCTACAGGGCTATGGTATTGCCTGGTTACCGGATTACTCCATTCGCAAAGAGCTTAAAAATCGGGAACTGGCAGTGCTGGATATGCCCGATGCGGTAATGCGTATGGGGGTTTACCTGTATCGAATGAATGCCAAACTCAATGTCGCGTCCGAAAAATTTTGGCGCTATATGAAGAGTTTGAATCACTAGTTAGCCACAGGTGGTTGCATTCATAAAAAAAAAGCGGCCCTTGGGCCGCTTTTCAGTTGTGTGCTATTTCACTGATGTTGATGGTTTAGCTGACTTTGACTTCGTCGTATTCGACTTCTTCGTCAACGTCATCTTCAATCAATCCATTTTTTTGTTCGAGCTTCGCGACCACTGCGGTGGAGATACTGTTACCCACGACGTTAGTGGCAGTACGGCCCATATCCAGGAACTGATCGATACCGATAATCAACAGAATGCCGGCTTCCGGCAGACTGAACATCGGCAGCGTTGCCGCCACGACAACGACGGAGGCGCGTGCAACACCCGCCATGCCTTTACTGGTGATCATCAGCGTTAACAGAATCAGGATTTGCTGAGTGATGCTCAGGTCAATGTTGTAGGCTTGCGCGATAAACAGGATAGCGAAAGACTGATACATCATCGAACCGTCGAGGTTGAACGAATATCCCAACGGCAATACGAAGCTGGAGATCTTTTTCGGCACACCAAACTTGTTCAGTGCTTCCATCGTTTTAGGATACGCTGATTCGCTGCTTGCCGTAGCGAAGGCCAGCATGGTGGGTTCGCGAATCAGTTTGGCCAGATGGAAAATCGGTTTGCCGAGGAACAGGTAGCCTGCGCCAAACAAGACCGCCCACAGAACTGCCAGACCAATATAGAACTCGCCAATCAGTTTACCAAAGTCATAAATCAGGCCCAGACCTTGGGTGGTGATAGCGGAAGCCAACGCAGCAAACACGGCGATGGGTGCCAGATTCATCACGTAGTCAGTGACGCGGAACATCACTTTGGCCAGTTCATTAATCAAAGAATCGATGGTAGTGGCTGCTTTGTTTTTGGCTTTGACATAGGCCAGCGCAGAACCAAAGAACAGCGAGAACACCAGAATCTGGAGGATTTCGTTGTTCGCCATGGCTTCCACGATACTTTTCGGGAAGATATGACTGATGAAGCTCTTCAACGTAAAGCCATCGGTATTCAACCCGGTAGCAACCGTTGTGGTTGGCGCAGTCAGGTTCATGCCTGCACCCGGTTGGAAAATGTTGGCAAACAGCATACCGATCAGCAGTGAAATCACTGAAGCGGTAATGAACCAAGTCATCGCTTTAAGACCGACACGGCCTACATCCGATGAGCTGCCCATACTTGCCAGCCCAGAAACCAGGGTAGCAAATACCAGCGGTGCGATGATCATTTTGATCATGCGTAAGAAGATGTCGGTGACCATGTTGAAGTAAGATGCAACTTCTTTTGCTCGTGCGCCATCCAGAAAATGATGACAAGCCCAGCCAATCAATATCCCTAAGATGATAGCCAGTGCTATCTGCTTAAATAACTTCTGCCTTTGCATAGTGACCTCATGTTGATGAATAAACGCAGGCAATAAACATTGTTATTGGCAGTCAGCAGATCTCGGCGGCCATGCCTGCGAAAAGCACGACCTGCTGCACCAGTCATGTTTTATGGGTGATATTGCCTGGGCCAAGATATTACAACGATTCTACGGTTTTACCTTTTTTTTCTTATACCTCACCATGCAAAGACAGAAACAATTATGCAAAAAACGCATTTATTTTAGTTTTTTTATCTAAAATGAGAATCAAATGGTGGCTGTTCATTCGTTGAGCTTAATTAAATTTTCATTTAAAACAGTTGATTAACTATCAACATTGCCATTGAGGTGTACGGTTATCATTTTTGCTTATGAAAAACGATCTCTTAGTAATTAATAGAATGAAGAACTGAGGGAAAAGTGTGCTGCAACAGCGCGCCGATCGCAGACAAATTCTCTGTTGCGGCATTCATTAATTGCAGTAATTTTCTGTGAGTAATATCAAAATTCGTTAATGCGGGCCACCCTGGTCGTCCTCAGGAAAATGAATCACGATTCAGATCAAGCTATGGCTATCGCATCGTGTCATTTCCTGTGGTCAGCCCTTACACTATTACCCCTAAGGATTATGGTGATTAAACTGCGGTGGCTATGGCGATACATTTGACGGATTCTCCATCCCGACAGTCTATTCTCTGGCAGGATACGCTGTTAAAGGTTTCCCAATCAGTGTTGCAACAACGCACAGTCGACGAACTGTTGCAGGTTTTGCAAGGGGCCTCTTTTTCGGTGGTGAGGTTTCAGCGTGTCCATTTGCTCTGGTTTAACCCGCTGCATAATCAGATTCGCTTTTACCGCTACGATCCGCTTACTGACAAGGTGGCGAGCAGTGAAGAGGGGACGTTGCTGGCTGAAGGGCCGGGCAGTGCGGGTTGGACCTATGCCACACTCCAGCGGCGCGACCGTTTGCATTTTTTGCGCGATTATCCTTATCTGGCGCAACATCCTGCCTATTTAGGGTTAAGCGATTACTGTCTGGTGCCACTGGTACGAACGGGTGCCGATCGCGTGATGGGCGGGTTGGAGTTTCTCAAGGCGGATGGCAGCCTGTTTGATGACAGTGAAATTGCTTTTTTTCAAGCGTTAGCAAGCGTAGTGACCTGTGCGCTGGAAAATATCATGACGCGCGCGCAGGCGCAGAAAGAGACAGAATCCCTGCGCCATGAACGCGATCACTACCGCATTTTGGTGGATGTCACTAATACCGTTATCTCCAAGCTGGAATTAAAAGCGCTCGCGCAAGAGGTCTCGCGTGAGATCCACCGTTTCTTTGGCATTGATTTTATCGCGCTGGCGCTGGGGGATAACGAGAATGAGGACGGGCCGTTAACCTACTATGCCACCCATTATCCTGCGGGAGAAAGCCCCGCGGGAAAAACCTCATACCACAAGCAAGGGAAAGTGCCGCTGACGGAAACCCTGGCAGCGCAAGTAATGCAAAACAATGCGGTGGTGCTGAGTGCACCGGGGGAGGGCACTCCCGGCACGCCAGCGCGTTGTACGTTGGCACAGCGGCTTGACGGTGGCTTAACCCACGCGTGTCTTTTGCCGCTAACCTTTGGCTCCAGAGTATTAGGGGTGTTGGAGTTGGCTCACCGTCATGAATTGGCGGTGACCGAGGCAGATATTCGGCTGTTGCGGCAAATTGCAGCACGTATCGCGATTGCGCTGGATAACGCGGTGGCCTACGAACAGATCACCCGTCTGAAAGACAGCTTGATCCATGAAAATTTCTATTTGACCGAACAGTTAACCGAGCATGTACGCCAGCATGGCGATGATGCGTTTGGGGAAATCATTGGCTGTAGCCAGGCTATTCGTCAGGTGCTGGAACAAGTGGAGATGGTGGCTGCCAGTGACAGCACGGTACTGATTTTGGGCGAGACGGGCACTGGCAAAGAGTTGATTGCCCGGGCGATACACCGCTTGAGCCCAAGACAGGGCAAGCGGATGGTAAAAATGAACTGTGCCGCTATCCCCTCCGGGCTTTTAGAGAGCGACCTGTTTGGTCATGAAAAGGGGGCCTTTACCGGGGCCAGTGCGCAACGTCAGGGCCGTTTTGAACTGGCGGACAACAGCACGCTGTTTCTCGATGAAGTGGGTGACATTCCGCCGGAGTTGCAACCCAAACTGCTGCGCGTGTTGCAGGAACGAGAAATTGAACGACTCGGAGGCAGTAAGGTCATCTCCGTTGATGTGCGCCTGATTGCAGCCACCAACCGCGATTTAAAACAGATGGTGGCGGATCGCGAATACCGCAGTGACCTCTATTACCGGTTGAATGTCTTCCCCATCGTCATTCCTCCGTTGCGGGAGCGCCCTGAGGATATTCCGCTGTTGGTGAAATTTTTCACGCGCAAGATTGCCCGTCGGATGAACCGCACTATCGACAATATTCCCTCTGAGGTGCTGCGGCGTTTAAGCCGCTTGCCGTGGCCGGGCAATGTGCGGGAGTTAGAAAATGTTGTCGAGCGTGCGGTGATCCTCACGCGTGGTACCACCTTGAATCTGCAACTGGCCGAATTTCAGCAAATGCCACCGCCAGCGAGCGATGTTCAAAAACCGGTAGTGGTCCCACAAGATATGCCTCCTCGCCAGCCGTTACAGGACGACGAAGTGGAGTCTGAGCGGCAAAAAATTATCCGTGTGCTGCGTGAAACCAACGGCATTGTCGCTGGGCCAAAAGGCGCGGCGGCGCGCATGGGGGTGAAACGTACCACGTTGTTATCGCGGATGCAGCGGATGGGGATCTCGGTGAAGGACATTGAAGAGATGGAGTAAGACTGAGTGCCTCCGCTTTTTCAACGGCGGTGATTTCATGTGCTACAGCGTAAGGTTTCGTGCGCGAAAAACGCAGTATTTCTCTGCCTATCGCGTGGCACGCGCCCGACATGGGGCGGCTCAAACGCCGTCGCCCCATGGCCCTGGCTGTGCGCGGAATGACGTCGCTGCGCGATGCCTTCGGAAATGGTGGCCGCCAGACGGACCGCGCTCGACGCGTTCCTGACGCGGCGAGCGCTTTCGCGACATCCTTGTCGCTCATCCTGGCGGCAACCTTTTCCTCAGCGTCATTTAACGCGGAACGTCAACCCCTGCTGCGTTGACCATCGGGGGTTATGCTCCCGCCACCTCGGCTTCCTTCCGCAGTCGGGCTTTCAATGCGCTGTATTCCTGTTGCACAAAGTTTTCCGCCCATGCTTGATTCTCAATGGCTTCAAGTTTTACCGCGCAGTGCTTGTATTCCGGCGTTTTGGAAATGGGATCGACTTCATCCAGCGTCAGCTCGTTACAGGCTCCTATCCACCATTGATAGGTCATGTATACCGCACCTTTATTGATGCGTTCGCTGACCATCACGCGGCTGATCACCTTGCCACGGCGGGAAGAAACCCATGCCAACTGCTGATCGCGCAAGCCAAGGTGTTCGGCGTCAGCCGGGCTGACTTGTACGTATCCCGGTTCATCCGCTAAGGTTTGCAGCGCAGTACAGTTGCCGGTCATTGAGCGGCATGAGTAGTGGCCCACTTCACGCACCGTGGAGAGCACCAACGGGAAATCGCTGTCGGTTTGTTCCATGGGTGGTCGCCATTCCGTTGCAAATAACAATCCTTTACCGCCGGGGCGGTCGAACTTGTTACCAGCATACAGCCACGGTGTGCCGGGGCTATCCTCTGTCAGACACGGCCAGGGAACGTAACCCAAACCGGACATTTTCTCGTAAGTCGCACCGAAGTAGAGTGGGCACAGGTGGCGCAGTTCGTCCCAAATTTCCTGGGTGTTGTTGTAGTGCATTGGATAGCCCATCGCCGTTGCCATCAGGCTGATGATTTCCCAATCGGGTTTGACGTTGCCTTTTGCCTGCACTGCTTTATAGAAGCGCTGGAAGCCACGGTCAGCCGCGGAGTATACCCCTTCGTGCTCTCCCCATGAGGTCGCCGGGAAGATAACGTCTGCCATTGCCGCCGTTTTGGTCATAAAGATGTCTTGAACGATCAGCAGTTCCAGTTCGGCGAAAGTTTCACGCACCATCGACAAGTCCGGCTCCGTCTGTAACGGGTCTTCACCCATCAGGTAGTTGGCCTTGATCTTGCCTTCTTTAATCTTGTGCGGCACATCCGTCAGGGAATAACCGATATGCCCAGCCAGATCTTGCACACCCCAGGCTTTGGCAAACTTGGCACGCACGTCTGGGTCGGTCACATTTTGATAGCCAGGGAATTGGTTCGGCAACGCCCCCATGTCGCATGCGCCTTGTACGTTGTTTTGACCACGCACCGGGCCCACGCCGACGTTGGGACGCCCTAGGTTACCGGTAAGCAACGCCAGACCGGAAAGCCCTTTCACCACGTCAACGCCCTGCGTCCACTGTGTGACGCCCATGCCCCATAGGATAGTGGCAGATGGCGCAGCGGCATACATCCGCATAGCATCGCGAATCAACTGCGGAGACAGGCCGGTGATTTGTGCAACGTATTCCGGCGTGTACTTGGCAACCAACGCACGGTATTCATCAAACCCTTCGGTGTGTTGTGCTACAAAGTTGGTATCGTAAAGCCCTTCGTTGATCAACACGTTGGCAAACGCATTAACCAGCGCCATGTTGGAGCCATTTTTCAGCGGCAGCCAGAGATCGGCAATGCGTGCGGTTTCGATATGGCGCGGATCGCACACGATAACTTTCGCACCGCGTTCTTTGGCTTTAATGATGCGGCGTGCCACGATGGGGTGGGAGTCAGCGGCATTATAGCCAAACACCAGAATGCATTCGGTGTGCTCAATCTCGCAAATGGAGTTGCTCATGGCACCGTTGCCGAGTGTTACCTGCAATCCGGCAACGGAAGGGCCGTGGCAGACGCGGGCGCAGCAGTCAATATTGTTGGTGCCCGTCACCGCGCGCGCAAATTTTTGCATCACGTAGTTGGTTTCATTACCGGGTCCGCGTGATGAACCGGTATGCATGATGGCATCTGGGCCGTACTTTTCTTTGATGGCTAACAGTTTGGAACTGGCAAAACCGATGGCTTCATCCCAAGACACGACTTCAAACGGCGCGCCTTTTTGACGCCGGATCATCGGCTGAGTCAAACGCGGGGTGAGCAGTTTGGTGTCGTTGAGAAAATCCCAGCCGTAGTAGCCTTTCAGGCACAGTTCACCTTCGTTGGTTACGCCGTTCGCACCTTCTGCACCAACCACTTTGCCGTTTTCAACCAGCAGGTTGATCTTGCAGCCTGACCCACAGTAAGGACAGACGGTAATCACTTTTTGCATGATGTTGTATCTCCTTGCACGTACCTGGACGGCACCGTTCAGAACTGGATTCCTGCGGCGTCATCAAGTGCCGCACGCCGTTGTTTTTGTTGGATCATGGTGTCGATATCATCGCGGTTAACCAGATGCAGCGCCTTAGTGGGGCACACCTGAACACATGCCGGGCCAGCAGCGCGCTCCTGACACAGATCGCATTTATGTGCTTCGGCTTTCATCCCACTCCCGATCAACTGATGATGGCTGATTCTGACGACAGGTTTACTGATCACGGTCATGGCACCGTAGGGACATGCCACCACACAGGTCTTGCAGCCGATACATTTTTCCTGCCGCACCTGAATGCTGTCGTGTGCGCGAACAATGGCACCGTTGGGGCACACATTGGCACACGGAGCATCTTCACAATGGCGGCATTGAACGGTGGTGCTGACATCAAGGCTCTTTACCACCGTGAGACGCGGTGCAAACTGCGTTGCACTGAGCGATGCCGTATTGCCATCGCCGTGGGCCAGCACGCAAGCGACTTCACAGGTGCGACAACCGATACATCTTTTGGAATCTGCAATAACGAACCGGTTCATGACGGGCTCTCCTTCCTCGGCTCTGTACATAACGTGGGTGTCGACACCTTGCCGGTGTCGGCGGATCGCCCTACATAAAGCAGGGTTTATGCCAACCTGATAATAAAAATGTAATGCATTGATTGGTATATTAAAAATAAGATGTTGTTGGGTGTCGATATCCAGTGACGACGTGGCTGAAGGGGGATTTCGGCAGATTTGACGATGGCAGTGACGGAGTGAGATACGTTTTATGTAACTTGCCTCACGTTTCCTTATTCTCTGCCTATACTTCAAAAGGGTGTCCGCAATGGACTCAGCGTGCCTATTTTATAAAAAAGGGTTTCTTATTTAACGGTGTTCTTATTGGCCGATATTCCGGTGCAGACAGGTTTTCAGGGCGCATGTCTGAAACTCGGTAATGTTTCCTGCTGGCTCCTACCAGTGGGTATGACTATACGATGGCGATTCAACCTCCTTCCGTTTTTCAGTGCAGTGCTGTGCCCTTGGCTTGCCTGTCACTGACGTATGGGAAGGCATGATGGAGTGGTGATATGAGCTTTCTGAAGAACATCAGTATACGCGTGATGGTGTTGATGATTGTGGCGTTTCTCTTGGTCATCTGGGGTGTGGCATCCGCCTATAGCCTGTACTCTCTGCAACAGGCGACCCAGCTTATCGTGCAAAGTGACGTGCAAAAAAAGAGCCATGCGCAACTGCTCTATGGTGTTGAACAATCTTTTCGTGCCATGACGGCGCTCGAACGGGCGGCAAGCTACACGCAAAACAGTGAAGCGGAAAATGCCCGACAGGCGCTGGCGCAGGCTCAGCCCGCGATGGCGAATGCGAAAGCTGCGTTGGACGCGTTCAAAAATGGTGCACATGGGGATATCGCACCCACGGCGGTCGATGGTGTGGTACGCACCTGGTCGGCACTGGTGACTTCCGTGTTAGAACCGTTACAGCAAGCCCTGCAGCAAAATGATGCGGATGCGTTGCGGCAACGTCTGAATCAAACCTATTCCCTGGTGAGTGCCTTTGGCGATGAAATCAAACGTTATACCGATCAGGTTGTTGCATCGCCGCTTATCGTGGAAGCGCAAGGCCACCATGAGAATAACCGTAATGCACTGATTGCGGTATTGCTGGTGGGGGTGTTGGTACTGCTTTTCACCGAATACTATTTGAAAAATTATCTGGTGCTACCGATCAGCGTGCTGAAATCTCATCTGGCGCAGTTAACGGCGGGGCGCTTGGGCTATGAACTCACGGAGTTTGGCCACAACTGCGCAGGTCGCCTGATTCCAGATATCAAACTGCTACAGAAAACCTTGCGCGATACCGTTACCGCCATCCGCCAAGGTGCCAGCGTGGTGCAGGATCGCACGGCCAACATCAAGGAAGGGAACGATAGCCTTTCCTCACGCACCGAGCAACAGGCGGCGGCGCTACAGCAGACTGCTGCCAGCATGGAGCAGATGAGCGCCACGGTAAAACAGAACACCGAAAACGTGCATCAGGCGCGTCGTCTGGCGCAGGATGCGTCAAACATGGCGAAGCGTGGCGGTGATATCAGCAAAAATGTAATGCAAACCATGAACGATATCAGCGCCAGCTCACGCAAGATCTCTGATATTAACACCGTGATTAATGGTATCGCGTTTCAGACCAATATTTTGGCGTTGAATGCTGCGGTGGAAGCGGCGCGGGCCGGTGAGCAGGGCAAGGGGTTTGCCGTGGTGGCCGGTGAGGTACGAAGTCTGGCGCAGCGCAGTGCACAGGCGGCGAAAGAGATTGAAGCACTGATCGCGGAATCGGTGACGCGTGTGTCAGCCGGGGCCAGCCAGGTTCAGCAATCCGGTGAAGCCATGAGTGGCATTATCGAGTCAGTGAGTCACGTTAATGATGTGATCAGTGAAATTGCCGCAGCGACGGAGGAACAGAGTCACGGTATTTCGCAAATCAGCCAAACGGTGCATGAAATGGATCGGGTGACGCAGCAGAATGCGGCGCTGGTAGTGCAGTCTGCTGAAGCAGCAGCTGAATTGGAAGATGAAGCCGACGGCTTGTTGGCGGCGGTCGATGTGTTCCACCTGACGGAATCAGCGCCCGTACCCCAACCGACGCAAACCGTCATCAAACCGCTGGTAAAACGGACGGGTTCTGCACCGCGCCCCACGGCGCTGCTCTCCAGCGGGCAGAACGCAGCCCAAGGTGGCTGGGAGAAATTCTAAGCCCTAATAGCAACGCCCCGCGTATTGCGGGGCGTTTTGCTTTCAATGTTAATACCTGTAACGGATGGCAATCGCAGAGGCTTACAACCGCATGAATCCACCGTCACCGTGCCAATGAGGTAGCTGCTGATATATCTTGTCGACAGCCTGCGTGACTGCCCGGTTGACCGGGCAGTAAAATGCCACCAGTGCGGGCTGAATGCCGACAAAAATTACTTCCGGAATAAACGTTTGCAGCTCATCAATCATAAAGGTGAGCGGCATACTGTGGGTATTCATCAGCATATCTTCAGCAATACGTGTCGGATCGACGATGCGTATGGCGCCCGGTTCGAGCCCCATATCCGTAGCGTCCACCACGAGCAGGCGCTGCGGTGGCGCGGCGCGTAGGCGATGCACCGCGTTTTCCGGGATGGCACCCCCGTCGATGACCGCCCAGCCCGCTAGCGGGCTGTGTTGCAATCGTTCGGCAAGCAGTGGCCCTGCGCCGTCGTCACCCATCATCACATTGCCTACCGCCAGTACCATGTTGGGTGCTGTGCGCGGTGTATCCGTCTCAACGGCGTCCAGGTTGGCAAGATGCGCTTCCCAATTCATCGCTTACTCCTCCACCCGTTTAACCATCAGGTACAGCGCTGACTCCCGCTCAATGGCAACAAGGTAGTCGAGCAGGGTAGCACTCCAGGCGGCGAAACGATCGCTGTCTCCCAGTGCGCTAAATGCCTGATGCAACAACCGGGTATGTGAACTGTCGAGGGTGATTTCACCAAATTTCAGCAAGCCCGCCATTTTACGCTGTGCATCGCCAGCTGGCAGTTGAGCTATCCATGCCTGATAGTCGTCAAGCGGGCAAGTCAGCACCGGTTTCAGGCAGTCGATCACCCCGACATGGTGACCGATAGCCAGCGAATAATACATGACTTGCTGCGCCTGCTCCGGCACCTTATCTTTACTGTCGAGAAATTTTTGGCTTAGCGCATAAAAGATCACTTTTGCACTCATAGTGGCCGAACTCCCTTCTGCCAGCCGTGATACTGCACCAATAAGCGCTGCACGATTTCACTCAGACGCGGATCGTTCTGGTGTGCCAGATAGGCATTAACGCGTGCCCCCAGCATCTCCTGCGGCGATTGGAGCAGCAGGTTGATAAAGGCGTCGCTGATTTCTCTCCCCTGACGATAGCCCGCCATGCGTCTGGCTTCCCGCTCCAACTGTATGCGCAAATCCAACGGCGCATCAGGCAGCAACAGCGCGGCCTGCTCATGTTCACCTTGTTCCGTATTAACGCCGTGCAGTTTTTGCTCCAGCAATCCCAGCGCCACGGCAAAGCCGTAAATGGTCGCGGCAGGGGTGGGCGGGCAGCCGGGAATATACACATCGATAGGCACGATGGTGTCGCTGCCGCCCCACACGCAGTAGAGATCGTGGAAGATACCGCCGCCACAGCCGCAGGCACCGTAGGAGATACAGATTTTCGGGTCGGGTGCGGATTCATACGCACGTAGCGCCGGGCTGCGCATCGCACGGGTGACCGCGCCGGTAAACAACAGAATGTCAGCATGACGCGGCGAGGCCACGACCTTGATGCCAAAGCGCTCGGCATCAAAAATGGGCGTGATGGCGGAAAAAATTTCAATTTCACAGCCGTTACAGCCACCGCAGTCGACGCGATAGACATAAGCAGAGCGCTGGATATCTTTCAGCAACGTTTTCTTTAACTGCTGGGTCTGTTCATCAAGCTGGATGGGCGTACTGCGCGTATGCACTGATGACGGTAGGTCTACGCCGTTGAGTGGTTCACTCATGGTGGCCCCCTTGGCTGAAAGCCGCCGCTGGCGGCGTGATAAAATGCTGGCTCAGCGTTACGTTGCCTTTGTGCGGCATGCTTTGTTTGCGTTTGCATTCCGGGCAGGTTTCGAACTGCGTGCGTCGGGCTTCCGCATCTTCTGCCGACATGCCCGCCTGTTGCAATAACGCGACCGTATAGGCCACCTCTTTCTCCGGGGCGAAGGGCCGGTGACACTCGTGGCACGCCAGCAGTCGGAAAGTGGCCCGTTGGAACAAATCCGCTTTATTGGCAACCGCCATCTCAAACTCTTGTGACAGTACGATCGCACGCGTCGGGCACACTTCCTCACAGCGTCCGCAAAATATGCAGCGCCCGAGAAACAGCTGCCAGGTGCGGGTGCCGTTCACCACATCGGTTTCCATGGTCAGTGCATTCGCCGGGCAGGCGACGGTGCAGGCAGCGCAGGCAATGCACTGCTCGGGGTCGTATTGCGGTTTGCCACGAAACCCCGCTGGCACCTCGAGTGGCGCAAACGGATATTTGACCGTACTGTTGCCCGCGTCACGCAGGATTTTGAACAGTTTTAACATGGTGTCATCCCTCTATTTCAGCGGCGAACGCGTACGTTCCAGCCCATAGCGCTCGATCTCTTTATAGGGCACGGTAGTGATTTTCTGTTTGCGCACGTCAATCAGCGTTACCCGATCGGTACAGGAGTAGCACGGGTCCAGGCTGCCGATAATCAGCGGCGCATCGGATACCGTATTACCGCGCAACATATAGCGCAGCACCGGCCAGTTGGCGTAGGTGGCAGCACGGCAGCGCCAGCGGAACAGTTTCTGGTTATCACCGGTCATGCTCCAATGCACGTCTTCGCCGCGCGGTGCTTCTGCGTACCCCAGCGCGAACTGATAAGGTTTGTAGGCAAATCCTTCAGTTAACAGCGGGCCTTCGGGCAGATTGTCCAAACCGTATTCCACGATAGCCAACGAAGTCAGCACTTCGCGAATGCGCACCAGCACGCGGGAATAGACATCCCCGGCGCTCAGGTGGTGCAGTTCCATTGGCAAATCAAGGTAGGCGGAGTAGGGGTGATCGATACGCATATCGCGTTGGAACCCGCTGGCGCGGATCATCGGGCCTACCGGGCTGTAATCACGCGCTACCTGTGATGACAAAATGCCGATCCCTTGTGTGCGTTGCAGCATATTGGGCGTATTGAGCAGCATGTCGGAGAGTTGCATAATCTCAGTGCGCATCTCACGAATCAGTTTGATGGTTTTCAGCCGGTCTTCTTTCAGAATATCGCGGCGAATGCCGCCAATCAGGTTCAGACCGTAGGTTTTGCGCGCACCGGTCAGCATCTCGGCGATGGTCATGGATTTTTCGCGGATGCGGAAGAACTGCATAAATCCGGTGTCAAAACCAACGAAGTGGCTCGACAGGCCGATGTTCAGCAGATGACTGTGCAGCCGTTCTACTTCCAACAGAATACTGCGAATCGCGTGCGCCCGTGGTGGCACCACAATGCCCATCGCATTTTCGATCGACGTGGTGTAGGCCACGCTGTGGGTAAAACCGCAGATGCCGCAGACCCGGTCGGACAGGAAGGTGACTTCGTTATAGCCCATGCGGGTTTCCGCCAGCTTCTCCATGCCGCGGTGGACGTAGAACAGGCGATAATCGGCGTCAATAATTTGCTCGCCATCGACAAACAGGCGGAAGTGACCGGGCTCGTCGGAGGTGATATGTAACGGCCCAATCGGCACCACGCGGGTGTCGCCCGTGGCTTCGTTGATAAAGGAGTAGGTTTCGTTGTCCTGCGTCGGGGCCGGGCGCTGGCGATAATCCATCGCATCTTTGCGCAGCGGGTAAAGATCGTCTGGCCAATCGTCGGGCAATACCAGACGGCGTTCATCTGGCAGACCGACGGGGATCAGACCATACATATCACGCACTTCGCGTTCGCCCCACACGGCGGCCGGCACGCGCGGTGTTACCGATGGAAACTCAGGATTGACCGGGTCGATCAGCGCCTTGACGATCACCCAGCATTTTTCTCCTTGCTCCATCGACAGTACGTAGTAAATGGCAAAATAGCCGTTCAACGTCCTTTCATCGTTACCAAACAGGACTGACAGCCAACCGCCGTGCTGATAGTAGAGATGTTCCACCACATCCGGCAGGCTTGCCAGTTTCACCGTCAGTGTCAACTGGTCGTCGGTTTGCCATGCCTGTTCCAGTATGGCGTGGGGAAACCGCTGCTGCACCTGCGCGGCATAACCCGCGCCGCGCTTGGCGTTGGTTGCAGCAGCCACGGGGGGAGTAGGATGTTCATTCATCACGGGACGTCTCCTGACGAGAAAGGGTAAGCGGTGCGCGTTCGGTAGGCGACAGTGCCGTGACGGCAGAGGTCTTGGTGGTGTGCGATTGCAACACCAGCGCGCTGGCGCTTTCCAGTAAACGGGTAACAGGTTGTGGAATATGTGTGCCCATCAGCAGCATTAACGCCAGCAGAATGGCCATCGGTGCGGTAGTCAGTATGCCTAACTCGCCTTTGCTGACGGCGGCGGGGCTGTTGCCCAACACGGTGCTGGCGACCATACGTACCAACCCAGCCAGTACGATAGTCAGCAGAAACAGCAACACGATAACCAGCCACAGATAGCCCGCGTTGATACCGGCGGTGACGGTCATGAACTCACTTAAAAACAGGTTGAACGGCGGCATGCCGCCCAGCGCCAGTGCACCCCCAGCCAGCAGCGCGCCGGTAATCGGGGTGACACGCAGGATGCCTTTCACCGCATCCATGTCACGCGTGCCGTATTTAAGCAGTACGTTGCCAGAGCCGCAGAACAGCAGGGTTTTCGCCAAACTGTGATTCAGCGTGTGCAGCAGTGCTGCCAGCACACCTAGCGGGCCACCAATGCCGAGCGCCACGGCAATCAATCCCATATTTTCCACGCTGGAGTAAGCAAGTAGTCGCTTCATGTCGCGCTGAACCAGAATCAGGAATGCGGCTACCGCGACAGAGAGCAGCCCGAACACCAGCAACAGTCGCTGCGGAAATACCGGGCCGATGGCGGCGCTGACGATCATGGTATAACGCACAATCACCAGCAGGGCGCAGTTGAGCAGCACGGCAGAGAGCAGGGCGCTGGTTGGGCTGGGGGCTTCACTGTGGGCATCGGGCAACCAGGCGTGCATCGGGAACAGCCCTGTCTTGGTGCCGAAACCGATGATGACGAAGATAAACGCCAGATGCATCAGCGTGCTGTCCAACTCGGAGGCATGTTGCAATACTTCGGTCCAGAAGATGGCATCACCCGGTGTCGCCATCACGTTGGCGGCATTGGCATAGACCAACACGGTGCCATATAACCCAAACGCGACCCCGACAGTACAAATGATGACATACTTCCAGGCGGCCTCCAGCGACGAGCGCTGTCCATACAGGCCAACCAGAAACGCGGAACTGAGCGTGGTGGCCTCAATGGCGGCCCACATCACAATCAGGTTGTTACTGGTGATCACCAATAACATGGTGAACAGAAACAGGTGGAAGAAGCCGTAGTAGTGGCACAACGTCGGGACAGAAACCTCGCCGCTGTTCACTTCATGGTTCATGTACCCCACGGAGTAAAGTCCGGTGAGGAAGCCGATAATGCCGAGGATGGCGAGAAACAGCGCGCTCAGGCTATCCAGATGCAGCCAGCGATGTGCTGCCAGAATCTCGCCCTGGGTAGCAATCATCCCCACTACGTACAGCGACAGCACCAGCAGCAGACTGATGCCGCACAGGTGGATAACGCTCACCGCCGTGCGCGCCGCACCGCCGCACCAACGGCAGATAAATGTCAACAGTGCGGTGATGAACGGCGTGGCAAGCAGGGTGAAAAGCAAGGTCGAACTGGTCATGCGCTTACCCCTTCAGTGCCGTAAGTTGTTGAACGTCCAAGGTATGCAGAGTGCGATGGATTTTGCGTGCCATCAGCGCCATGACGATGACGGCAAAGATGGCATCAGTGGCGATACCTATCTCCACCAGCTCCGGCGCGCGGTGCGCCAGCAGCGCCAATGTCAGATGCGCGCCGTTCTCCATCAGGCAATAGCCGAATACCTGTTTGAGGATGTTACGTTGGGTGACGATACACAGCAGGCCGATCATAAAGTGGCCGAGTGATACCGCGAGCGCCGGTTTGAGCGCACTGACCATCGGCAGTTGCACCGGGGCCACTGCGAAGTAGCTCAACACCACAATCAATACCGCCAGCAGCAAGATAGTCACCGGACTAATAATGCCGCCGTCGGCGCTTGGGTCATCCAGTCGCCGGAAAGCGCGATACATGATGGTAGGCACCAGAATCACCTTGGTGACCAGTGCGGTCAGCGACCAGAGATACAGCTCGTGCGCCTGCAACAGGTTAGCCAGTGCGACGAATATCAGCACCAGTACCAGCGATTGCAGGGCGTAGAGTAGCGATGAGGCCGTAGGCCGTTTGGCGACGATCACCAGAAGTGAGGTGATGATCAGCAGTCCGGCCAGATTGTTGACGATAAGCGAACCAGTCATTTCATTTTCTCCTTTCGCCCGTTCCTATTGCAGCCACAGCGCAGCAAACACGCTGGAACACACCGACATGATGATTAACACCACCAGTACGCCTTGCATGGTGACCGGGAGCGGTGCCGCCGCCGCCACCTCTTCTGACGGTTCACCCGGGACGGTGCGTCCGAACCAGTAAAGGAACCAGGCAAAGCTGGCGACAGATTCCACCAACGTAATCACCAGCAGCGGTAACAGCCAAAGGTGCTCTGCCGAGAGCGAGAAACCGGCGGCAAACAGCGGGAATTTGCTGAAGAAACCGTTAAACGGTGGCACCCCGGTGATCGCCAGCGCTGCCACGCAAAAGCCGATGCCGAGCAACGGTGTTTTACGCATTAATCCTTTCAACCGTGGCAACATGCGGGTGCCGCAGCTGTAGCTCAGCGCACCGGCAACCAGAAAGAACAGGCTCTTGGCGAAGGCATGGTTGAAGATGTAGGCAATACCGGCCTCAAACGCCATGCGTGAGCCGAAGGTCGCCAGTGACAGTGCGAAAAAGATGTACGACAGTTGCGTGATGGTGGAGTAGGCCAACAGGCGTTTCATGTCCTTCTGCGGTAAATACATCAGGAAGCCGTACACCAGCGTGAAGGTAGCCATCACCAGCCCGACCACGCCGATCACATGCGGGATGTCATCCGTTGCCAGAATGGCGCGGGCGAAAATATACACGCCCACTTTCACCATTGAGGCCGCGTGCAGATAGGCACTGACCGGTGTCGGTGCTTCCATCGCATCCGGCAGCCACACGTGCAGCGGCCACTGGGCGGATTTTCCCCAGGCGGCGAACATGATGCCAGCGAACACCACAATTTTATCGGCGCTGTCTAACTGGCTGATGGCACTCAATGCAAAGGTGCCGGTTTTGGCAAACAGCCAGGCGGTGGCAAGGTAGAGACCGACAGAGGCAACGTGAGTGATCAATAGCGCTTTTAACGCCGAACGCAGCGACTTCGGTTGCTGGTAGTAACCAATCAACGCCCAGGAACACCCGCCGGTGATTTCGAAAAACAGCAACTGCCCGAGCAGCGTGGAGGAGAGTGTCAGGCCCGCCATCGCCCCGATGAACACCAGCAGAAATGCATAGTAACGGTTGGTGCCTTCATGCGGGTGTTCCCGGTTGCCTGACGTCAGATAGCCGCAGGAGTAGACGCTGACCAGCAGGCCGAGGAACACCACGGCAAAACCGATAAGCAGGCTGACGCGGTCAAACACAAAGCCGAACAGTTCGGCATCACCGTAGCGATACAGCGTGATCACCGTATCTTGCTGGCCTGCTGCATGCCAGCCCCAGGCCAGTGAGGCCATGCCCAACGTCGCCAACAGGGCGAACAGACTGCACAGCACTTTGGCGTGACGCTGTGGCGCAATGGCAATCCACAGCGCGCCGATAAAGGGCAGCAGCAACGTCGCCAGCGCACGACTTTCTATAACGAACGTATCCATAATCGCGATGGGCTCCTATAGACCGGTGAGGTAAAACACAAAGGCCAGCGCGGCGATACCGAATCCGAGCCAGGTAACGCGCCCGGTCAGCAGAAAGCGCCCGCGCGCCAGACTGTTTTCAAACACCGAAGCGGCGACAAACACCAGCAGCAGCTTTAACAACAGCGCGATGCTGCCCCACAGCATGGCGCCGAAAGTGAAGCTATCCGCCTTGCCAAACGGTACGAAAATGGAGAGAAACAGCACAGCTACCACCACCTGTTTGAGGCTGATTCCCCATTTCACCAGCGCTAATCCGGCACCGGAATATTCGGTCAGCGGGCCTTCCTGTAGCTCTTGCTCGGCCTCGGCGACGTCGAAAGGAATTTTCCCCATTTCGATAAAGGTGGCGAAAGCACAGGCCAGCAGCGCCAAACCGGTCGCAGTAGGTGAGAGCCAGGCCCCCTCAGCCAGCACATGGCTGATATTGCCGATATTGGTGGAACCGGCAATCAGCGCCACAACCAACAACGACAGAATCAGAATCGGCTCGACCAAAATACCGAGCGTCAGTTCACGGCTGGCACCGATACCGGCAAACGGGCTGCCGGAATCCAGCCCAGCCAGTGAAAAGAAGAAGCGGAACAGGGCAAACAGATAGAGCAGGGTGATGATGTCGCCACCGGCACCAAACGGCGAACGCAGCGTCACGGCCGGCAGCGTCATGGCAACCAACAGCATGGAGCCGATCAGCACAAACGGCATCAGGCGAAACACCCCGCCAGCGTGCTCGGGGGCGACGGATTGCCGCTTGAGTAGCTTGATGATGTCGCGGTAGTCCTGTAACAGTCCTGGTCCTTGACGCGAGTGCATCTTGGCGCGGATCACCCGCGCCAGCCCAGAGAACAGTGGAGCAAGGGCGAACAGCACCAGCGCCTGCAACAACGCACACACCAGACGGATGATGAGCGGGGCGCCACCGGATAACGTAGTTTCAGTAAGCATCGGATTCTCCTTATGCCATCGTGATCAGCAGCAGCACCACCAGCGCCGCGACGACATACAGGCAATAGAGCCGGAAATCGCCGTGTTGTATCCACTGCATGGCACGGCTCACCCGCTGCAAGGCGCTTGCTAACGGCATCACTATGCGGTTATCCAGCAGGGGCTCTGCGTTTTCAGCAGCACGCGTGGTCTGTTCCAGCGTGCGTTGTAGCAGTGGGCCGGGTGCCAAGGTTTTCCGTATGCGGTAGAGCGGAGCAAACAACACGCGCAGCGGCTGGGTAAAACTGCCTGCCGACGCGGCCATGGCACCCTCGTACTCATAACCGCACGCCCAAGGCGTGCCGCGCTGACGGAATGCCTGACGGCCCCCTTTTGCACCCACGTAGAGCAGCAGCGGCAACAGCGGTAGCGCGAGCAGCAAAATAAAGATCAACGGGGTCGAGAGCGAGGTTTGCGCCGGATTGCCGGGGAACAGCGTCAGCCCATGCGCCACCACTGGTGCCGCTTCGCCGGTCAGGCTGACGGCAACCTGGGTAATCACCGGTGCCACCAGACTGGCACCGACGCCCAGCGCGACGCACAGCAGCGCCAACAGGCCCATGGCGAGGGTCATCGGCCAGGGCACTTCCCGTGCCCGATCGGCTTTCTCACTGCGCGGGGCACCGGAGAAACTGATGCCGTAGACTTTGACGAAACACATGGCAGCCAGTGCACCGGTGATAGCGAGCATCACAATGGCAATCGGGGCAATCAGCCGTAACCCGAAGCTCCCTTGATGACTCAGGGTAAACAGCGACTGATAGGTGAACCATTCGCTGACAAAACCGTTGAGCGGCGGCAGCGCGGAAATCGCCATACAACCGACCAGAAACGCCAGCGCGGTGTAGGGCATGCGGCGGGCAAGGCCGCCCATCTTTTCCATGTCTTTGCTGTGCAGCCGGTAGATCACCGCACCGGCACCCAAGAACAGCAATCCTTTAAACAGCGCATGGTTCAGCAAGTGATACAGCCCGCCCAGCAGACCTAACGCGGCCAGCAGTGGCTGATGCGTGGCGATACCAATCATGCCGACGCCGACGCCCATCAGAATGATGCCGATGTTTTCTACCGTGTGATAAGCCAGCAGGCGCTTGATATCGTGCTCCGCCAGCGCGTACAGCACCCCCAGCACTGACGAGACTGCGCCAAATGCCAGTACTACCACGCCCCACCAGGTGGCGGTGGCACCGAGCAGGTCGATCCCCACCTTGATGATGCCGAAGATACCGATTTTCACCATTACGCCCGACATCAGCGCTGAGGCGTGTGACGGCGCGGCGGGGTGGGCGCGCGGCAGCCAGCCGTGCAGCGGCAACATCCCGGCCTTTGCGCCAAACCCGAAGAACGCCAACAGGAACACTACGGAAGCCTGTAGCGGCGGCAATTGTGCCTGACGGAAATCGGCAAAATCCAGACTGCCGCTGGCGCGGTAAAGCAGGAAGAACGCCACCATGATCAGCACCGATCCGGCATGGGCAATCAGGAAGTAGAGCAACCCGGCGTTGATGGCTTCGTCATCCTGATCGGAGATCACCAGGAAGTAAGAACTGAGCGACATGACTTCAAACAGGATGATGAAGTAGAAGGCATTATCCGTCACCACCAGCGCGACCATGGAGGCGATAAACAGGTTCATGTAGAACCCCATCGCACCCGCGCGTCCGCGGTACTCTTGCAGATAGGCGAACGAATAGAGGGCGGTGATGGCGGCCAACAGCGAAATCACCAGCACCATAAAGGCGGCCAGTGCATCCAGACGCAGCGTTAATCGTGCGAACGCGACAAAGGGGCCATCGAACGATGCCAGTAACGGTTGGGCACTGGTCAGCACCGGAAGCGCGGCGGCGACACCGGCGAGCCCGGCGAGCAGGGCTGCGGCGCCACTGAGTTTAATCGCCCAGTCGTCGTTGCGGGCCAGACAAAGTGATAACAGCGCACCCACCACATAGAGCGACAGAGAGAGGGTTAGCCATGCAAAGGGGGTCATCATGATTTTGGCTCCCATTCCGTTGCCGCAAAGGGCTGATTGCCCTGCGGCCACATCATCGCCTGACGGCGTTTAGCCTCGGTAGCGGCGGCAATGTGTGACTCATCCACGACAAAGAGTGCCTGTGTTGGGCAAACGCGTACACACTCCGGTTTATCCTGAAAGGCACACAGGTCGCATTTTACCGCCACGCTTTTCACACCCGCATTCCATGACAGGAACGGGTTGATGGAGGCAACGCTGACGGGCACGTCCGTTAAGGCTTCAACGGGAATGTGGTGAGCGAAGGTCTGCGGCACCGCCAGCGGCTTGCTGCCAGACGGGGTTATCGCGCCGAACGGGCACGCGATGGCGCACAGCTTGCAGCCGATACAGGCTACTTCATCCAACACCACAGCATTGTTGCGCTGCGTGATGGCGTTAACCGGGCATACCTGTGCGCACGGAGCATCCTCACAGTGGCGACACAGGACGGGGGCGGTGCCTTGGGCATCTCGCTCCACCGTCAAACGGGGATGGGTTTGCAACCCATGCTGGCGGTGCACTTGCGTACAGGCTGCCATACAGGTGTTACATCCGATACAGCGTTTGGGCTCCGCAATGACGAAGCGATTCATAGCCATACCCTCCGGGGCTTTCTCCTATGTTGGGCTGCGTAAAGCATATTCTGTGCCACGTCAGCGAGTTAGCCGGAGAGGCCCGTTCTTGCTGGGGTGCGGTGCGCTGGCGTCCGTCGGTGACGGCGTTGACGATGTCGGTTTCGACATTAGTGACGAGAAGGGTGACGAAAGCGCGACGTTGCCGGAGAACACGCCTGTCAGTACGGGAAGAATGTCTGTTGGCCTAAATTTTGCTTAACTCAAACACTTCGTAAATCAGTACTGTAATAAAAGGATTATCTCCATGTGTCTCGGCATTCCCGGAAAAGTGATTGCACTGGCGGACAACGTGCAGGATACGGCGTGGGTCGATGTATGCGGCGTTAAGCGTGAAGTGAATGTGGCGCTGGTGGCAGACGGCGTTGACGCTGACAGCCTGATTGGCAGTTGGGTGTTGGTACACGTCGGTTTTGCCATGAGTCGCCTGGATGAACAGGAAGCGCTCGACACGCTGGCGGCGCTGCGCCAAATGGAAGAGGTAGAGCACGATGTTACAATATTTCTGAAACAGTGAGCCCTTTTGTGATTTACGTCAAGAAATGTAAATGCTAAAACATGATAATGAAAATAACTCTCATTGTCGATGACCATCGTATTTATGTCTACTTGGCGTAAGTGTTTGATTGTATTGTGTTTTGCGTTTTTCAGCTTGTCGGCATTAGCCGCAACGGATTACAACACCTTCATCCATGACATTCAGGGCCGCCTGGATAAGACCGCTGAACTCTATCAGCAGCAGAAGCCGGATGAAGCCCGTACCGAAGTTCAAATGGCCTACTTCGAGGTGTTTGAAAACCTGGAAGGGCCGATCCGTATCAATATCTCCGCGCAGAAAAGCTATCAACTGGAAGCCACCTTTGGTGAAATTCGCCGCATGATTGGCGAAGGCAAGCCGCAAGCCGACATTCAGGCCAAGGTGAATTGGCTGAAAGGCGAGTTGGACAGTGTGTTACCGGTGTTGACTGATGGTCACAAATTAGTGGCGCAGGAGCAGCATGGGGCCTATGGCAACAGCGATATTGCCCTCTACTGGCAGCAAAGTTTCAAGGCCATTGATGATGGGTTGGCACAAGCGGTAGCTGATTATCAAGCGGGCGACTATCAGAAGGCCAGTCAAAGCGTACAGCAGGCACACTATCAGGGATTTAAAAACTCCGAGATGGAAATGTCGGTGCGCCAAAACCGCTCTTCGCAGCAAGCCGCCTCGATCAACCAGCAATTTAGCGCACTGATTGCACTGACCGCTCAGCCTGATCAAATGAGCGAAGTGGCTTATCGAGTCACTACGCTGCTGCAAGATATTGAAGATGTGCTGCCGGGCTTGCCCACCACCCGTGACGATCAGCCAGTATCAGCGGCACCGGAGAGCAGCATCGCTGGCGCTGATGTTCCGGATGCAGACTGGGCCAACGTAGTGAATAACATCAACCAAGCTATCGCAGCGGCGATTGCGCAGTATGAAAGTGGGCAGGCAAAACCGGCCATTATGGCGGTGCAGGATGCCTACTTTGATCTGTTTGAAGCCAGCGGCATGGAGAACAAGGTCGGCTCGCGTGATTCTGCCTTCAAATCCACGCTGGAAGGCTACTTCACCCGTTTGGTCAGTATGATGAGCGCTGGGCAGCCGGTTTCTGAACTGCATGCACAGGCCGATGCGATGCAACAGGATTTGGCTAGCGCGGTCACCATGCTGGGTAGCGGTAGTGAAACGCACTGGAGCCTGCTGATCTACAGCCTGTTGATCATCGTGCGTGAAGGGCTGGAGGCGCTGCTGATCGTGGCTGCCATCGTGGCCTATCTGGTGAAGAATAACCATCACGACAAGTTGCCAATGATTCGCCAGTCGGTGTACGTGGCGCTGGTGTGCAGCGTATTGACCGCAGTGCTGTTCCAGATGCTGTTCAGTAATTCCGGTGCCAGCCGTGAATTGCTGGAAGGGTTCACCATGCTGATTGCGGTGGTGATGCTGTTCAGCATGAGTTATTGGCTGCTGTCGAAAGTCGAAGCCCGACACTGGAAAGCTTATCTGGAAGGAAAGCTGTCGCACTCCCTGAGCAGCGGTTCGGTGATCGGTTTGTGGCTGACCAGCTTCCTGGCGGTATACCGCGAAGGCGCAGAAACGGTGCTGTTCTACTTTGCGTTAGTGGGGGATGCCAGCAACGTGGCGGGGCACCTCTCTATTCTGGCGGGCTTCCTGATTGGCTGCGTGATATTGCTTATCGCTTATCTGGTGATGCGCTTTACCGTAGTCAAATTGCCGCTGAAACCCTTCTTTATGTTTACCGGTTGTTTTATGTACCTGATGGCGTTTGTGTTCGCCGGTAAAGGGGTACTGGAGTTAATCGAAGGCAAGTTGTTTGAACCGACGCTGTTGACGTGGGTTCCGGAAATCAGCGTATTGGGGATTTACCCCTACGTCGAAACGCTGATACCGCAAGTCGTATTGGTGTTCGCTGCTCTGGCCGCGCTGTGGATTATGCGTCAGCGCGCTGGGACGTTCGAATACGGGAAGCAATGATAAGCAAAAATCAAAAACAACATGATATTGATGATATGAGGATGGGTTTGATGAAGATGCAAAAAAGTTTGATTGCCAGCGCGATTATTGCCGGAGTATTAACGGCACCTGCCGCGTTCGCGTTTACCGAACATCCGGCTGGTGAGCCGATCACCATTAACGAGCTGGAGATCGCTGCGGTCTACTTACAGCCGATTGACATGGAACCGCGCGGCATGGGCCTGCCAGCCGCTAAATCCGATATTCACCTGGAAGCCGATATCCACGCCGTGGAAGGCAACAAAAACGGCTTCGGCGCCGGCGAATGGATGCCGTACCTGACCATCGCTTACACCCTGGTGAACACCGATACCGGTGCCAAACAGGAAGGGACCTTCATGCCGATGGTGGCGAGCGATGGCCCGCACTACGGTGCCAACATCAAAATGATGGGCGTAGGTAACTACAAAGTGACCTACCACATTGAGCCGCCGTCAAAAGCCGGTATGCACCGCCATACCGATGGTGAAACCGGTGTTGGCCGCTGGTGGAAACCGTTTGATGTCAGCTACGACTTCAAATACGTTGGTCTGGACAAATAATTCGATTCTGGATTGCGTAAGGCCGTTACGGAAATTCCCCCTGCCGCCCTGAGCGCGGGGGGCTTCGCCTGAGTGTGCGTCATGAGTCATTTTTTTGTTACCGTGCTGCAAGCGTTTTTGCCTGTTGCACTGCTGTTAGGACTCCACTGGAGTCACCGTTCTGCTCCCCGTCTGCGCCCGCTGGTGTGGACCACGCTACTGGCTTTGCTGGTCGGTACGTTGGTAGGCGTTCGCCTGTCTTCCAGTCAAACCGTTCAACTGATTTTTACCCTGATTCAACTGGTCGCGCTGGTGCTGTTCTTACTGAGCCAACTCACGCAGAGTAGCAAATTCGGCTACCTCTGGCAGGGGCTGTTGATCATCGGGGCCGCCGTGCATTGGGGCGACGATCCCAATCTGACGGCACTGACCACCACCCACGTGGTGAACACCGATTTACTGTTAAATATCAGCGCGGTGATCCTGGCCTTTGGGTGGGTCGCTTTCAGCGCCGTGCTGTGCGGCATGATGGTGCGGCGTTTACCGCGCCTGCGCTGGCCGCTACTGCTGCTGCTGGTGGCATTGCTGGTACTGCCGCTGAGCGGCGGTCTGATGTTACTGTTGATGAAGCTGCAAGCGCTGGGTTTGACCAAACCGCGCCTGAGCTTTGTGGCGCGCGTTACCAATAACGGCGCGGTGCTTAACTATTTCTGCGCACTGCTGTTAGCGCTGCTCTCGGCCGGTTTCATGCTGCCGTTGCTGGAAACCCGTCAGCAGATGCAGGCCACCGATGAAGCGATAGCCAAGCGCAAGGCAACGGCTGATTATCGGAACACGCGCCGGACCTTTACCGCCGCGTTGGTGGCGCTACTGGTAGTGGCGCTGGGGCAGCTTTATTGGGACAAAGTGGCATCGCAGCCGCCGCGCTTGTCGGAAGCACAACCGGTGACGCTTGGCCCGGATGGCAAAGTGCATATTCCTATCGAGCAAGTGCGTGACGGCAAGCTGCACCGCTTTGTCTGGATTGCTGATGACGGCAAGGCCGTTCGCTTCTTTGTGATTAATCGCTATCCCGACCGACTTCGTCTCGGCGTGGTGTTTGATGCCTGTCTGCTGTGTGGCGATCAGGGCTATGTGATGGAAGGCAATCAGGTGATTTGCGTGGCTTGCGGTGTGCGGATCTTTATCCCCTCCATCGGGAAAGCCGGTGGATGTAACCCGGTACCGATTGAAGGTTGGGGCAACGACGACAACGAACTGGTGATCGGCTACGCGTCGCTGGCGGTGGGCGCGAATTACTTCACCACGGTGGTTTCGATGGATGTGGTCGATCCGGTCGACGGCAGCAAGCTGACCAACCTGAAAGCCGAGCATAAATACCGCTATGCCGGGAAGACTTACTTCTTTGCGTCGGAAGCCAACTACAACAAGTTCCGTGACAATCCGCGCAGTTTTGTCACAGCACATCCAGCGGGTAACACCGAGTCTGCGACGGATAACGCCGCAGCGGACGAGGAGGAATAATCATGTTATGGCGCATGCTACGTCAGTCATGGAGTCGCAATGTGCGGCGTAAATCGCTGGCGGTATTGACGGTGTTTCTGGCCGCTGGGTTGATCTCGGCGCTGCTGGCGGTATCGATCGATATTGGCGACAAAATGGCGCGTGAGCTGAAATCCTACGGTGCCAATATTCTGGTGGAGCCCGCCGGTCAGGCGGCGCTGCCTGCGCTGTTTGGTGAAAACAGTAATCCGCTGGCCAGTGAAGAGTTTCTTGATGAATCGGAACTGCCCAACATCAAGGATATCTTTTGGCGCAACAATATCGTTGGCTTTGCACCGCTGCTCAGCGGGGATGTGATCGTTTCTGGCAAGCACATTTCCGTGCTCGGCACCTTCTTTTCTCAACCGATCACCATCCCGGATGAAGAGGATTATCACACCGGGCAACAGAGTGTCAGCCCTTACTGGCAGGTGACCGGCAATTGGCCGACCGAACCGGTGAGCGAAAGTGCCTTGCAGAGCGGGCAGGGAATTGACGTGCTGGCGGGAAAACAGCTGGCGCAGCAAAACGGCTGGCAGGTGGGGCAAACGTTACGTTTGCAAGGGCCTGAACGCACGCTGGAGGTGCGTATCAGCGGCGTTCTCGCCAGCGGTGGCGATGAAGAGAACCGCCTGGTGATGCCGCTGGCGGCGGTGCAGAACATGCTGGGACTGGAAGGAAAGATTCAGGCGGTGCGCGTGTCTGCGCTGACGGTGCCGGAAAACGAGCTGTCACGCCGTGCGCGGGAGAATCTTGAAGCGCTCAATGCGGAAGAGTATGACCTGTGGTATTGCACCGCGTATGTGTCGTCTATTGCTCACCAGTTGGAAGAAGCCATATCAGGGTCGGTGGTTCGGCCTATCTGGCAGGTGGCGGCGTCAGAAGGGGTAGTGATCGACAAGATTCAGTTGCTGCTGGGCGTGGTGACCTTCGCCGCACTGGTCGCTGCCGCCATGGGTATCGCGTCATTAATGACCAGCACCATCATGGAACGCGCCAAGGAAATCGGGTTGATGAAAGCGCTTGGCGCACGCCAGTGGCAGATCATGCTGCTGTTCTATCTTGAAGCGGCGATGAGCGGCCTGCTCGGCGGCGCATTGGGTTGCATCGCTGGCTGGGGCTTGGCGCGTACAATTGGTTTGATGCTGTTTGGCGTACCGCTCAGTTTTGCCTGGGTGGTGATCCCGTGCGTATTGGTGATCGCCATGCTGATTGCCGTGATCGGCACCTGGTTCCCGGCGCGGCGCATTGCTCGTCTCTACCCGGTGGAGGTGCTGTATGGCCGTTAATCACTCGGGTTCAGAGCGCTGGATCGGCAGTATGTTCTGGCGGTTGGTGATTCGCGCATTGCGCCTGCGTATGCAGCGTGTCAGCGTGGTGTTTGCCGCACTGACGGTCGGTGCCGCCATCGTGACTGCCATGTCGGCGGTGTACTTTGATATCAACGCCAAAATGAGTCAGGAACTGCGTACCTTTGGGGCCAATTTTTATATTGGTCCGGCGCACGGCGGCTCGCTGGCACAAAGCGGCTTTCAGCCAATTCTCGACAACGCGCCGCCGGGGTTGATTAATGCCGCCAGCCCGTATTTGTACGGTATGGCGCGTACCGAATTGGAGAAAGTGGTGTTGATGGGCGTGTGGTTTGACGCGCTGCGCCAACTCTCTCCCTACTGGCAGGTCACCGGCGACTGGATTGGCGTCAAGTTTGACAATCGTAATGCGATGATCGGCGTCAAACTGGCGGAGCGGCTGCATGTCAAAGTCGGCGATAACGTCACGCTGATCGATGGCAGTGAACGCCAGCGCCTGCGCATCAAAGGGATTGTTGAAGCCGGTGACGCTACCGACAATATGCTGATCGTGAATCTGGAACTGGCGCAAAAATGGCTGCAAAAAGAAGGCACTATCAGCAACGCCTTGTTGAGCGTCAGCAACGATCTGGGGCAGGTGGACCGCTTTGCCGCCAGCCTGCAACAGCAATATCCTGACCTGGAGATTCGGCCAATCCTGAAGGTGTCCGCCTCGGAAGGACAGGTGCTGGACAAGATCAAAGGGCTGATGGGACTGGTTTCTGCTGTTATTCTGGTGCTCTCTTCGCTGTGCGTGAACACCACCTTGATGGCGATTGTCGGTGAGCGTGCCAAAGAGTTTGCGTTGCAGAAAGCGCTGGGTGCGAGCGGCAAAGATATCGTACGCCAGATGCTGGCCGAAACCGGTGTGATTGCGCTTGCCGCGGTGGTGTGCGGTTGCCTGCTTGGTTATCTGTTGGCTCAGGTACTGGGACTGACGGTGTTCAACGCCAGCATTTCGCTACGTGCGCCGGTGCTGCCGTTGACGCTGCTGTTATCTTTGTTGGTGGCCGCCGCTGCCGCTGTGTTTCCTACCCGGCGCGCGATCCACGTCGAGCCCGCAAAAGTGTTAAAAGGGGAGTGATTCAATGGGTGTTGCACATAACCCGCACGAGGCGGTGATTGAGACCCGTCAACTGTACAAACGCTTCGGGCAGGTCACTGCGCTGGAAAATATTAATATCCGTATTCAACGCGGTGAATTTGTCGCCATCATGGGCGCATCCGGCTCGGGGAAAACCACGCTGATGAATATCCTCACCTGCCTCGATACCGTGACGGAAGGACAGGTGCTACTGGACGGCGTTGATGCGGCGGCGCTGGATGAAGAAGGACGGCGACGCTTTCGCGCGGACAAAATCGGGCTGGTGTTTCAGCAGTTCCACCTGATTCCGTTTCTCACCGCGCTGGAAAACGTGATGCTGGCACAGCATTACCATAGCGTGGTGGATGAAACCGCGGCGCGCCAGGTGCTGGCTCAGGTCGGGCTGGAGCACCGCACCGATCACTTGCCGAGTCAGCTTTCCGGTGGGGAACAGCAGCGCGTCTGTATCGCGCGCGCGTTGGTGAACGAGCCGCCGGTGATTTTTGCCGATGAACCGACCGGTAATCTGGATGAAGAGAACGAACAGCGCGTGCTGGCGCTGTTGAAGGATCTGCATCATCAGGGACGAACCATTGTGATGGTGACGCACAACCCAGAACTGGGGCGTTTTGCCGATCGAATTATCCGCTTGCAGCACGGCAAGTACCTAAGCGAGGAGGTTCAACAACATGCAGTGGCGTAAATTGATAACGCTAGGGTGCCTGATGGGCGCGCTGGCACTGCTGTCGGGCTGCAAAGAAGAGCAGGTGCAGGTTGGCGCACACGCGCCTGCGCTGGCCGCCTACGATCTGAACGGGCAGCAGGTGGAACTGGCGCGTTGGCAGGGCAAACAGGTTTATCTCAACTTCTGGTCTTCCGGCTGCGGCGGTTGTCTGGCAGAGATGGGCACGCTGGAAAAACTGAGCAAAACCTATGCGGATAACGTGGTGGTGGTGGCGGTGAATACCGATCCTGACGGCGTGGATATTGCCGCGCTGTTGGCACAGCAGCAGATCAGCTATCCGGTTATCCGTGACCAACTGGGTATTACCAAAGAACGTTATCAAGTGGTCGGTACGCCGACCTCGTTCGTGATTGACGCTTCGGGCAAAGTGACGGCCCAGCATGAAGGGGCTCGCAATGAACAACAGTTAACGGCGTTGTTCAAACGGTTAGCCACCGGAGCCTAATTACCTTTATCCCGTGGCGCAGAGGAGAACCCTGCGCCACCTTCAGATTTATTTTTCCTGCACCGCCGTATCCACCTTCACCACCACAGGCTTAGGCTTGATGCGCATGGCGCCCACCACACCGACCAGCAAACAGAAGATACCGCACAGTGTCAGCAGCGGCGGCCATGCCTGACGCAGCATAAAGGTGTAGGTCAGCCCCGCCAGCGTTTCGAACACGATCAGCGGCCCCACCAGCACCGTCGGCAGACGTTGGCTGGCCTGATTCCAGCAGAAGGTGCCAAGCCAGGAGCAGAACAACCCAATCGCCAGCATTAAGCCAATAAACACCAGAGGGCGCGGGCCAAACGGCAGGGCAAAGTCCGGTTTGGTCAGGGCAAGTTGTCCGCTGACAATCACATAGGCCAGCAAGGCCATGGGTAACGTCACCATCCCTTGCGCGGTAGCCCAAGTAGTGGATTTTTTATCGAGATTGCGGCGCAGCCAGCGTGCATTGCGCAGCGGATACCAGGTCCAGCAGATGACCGCGATAATCGCCATGCCGATGCCGCTAAGATAGCGCTCCATATCGACCTGTTCATCCTGGGCGTTCAGCTCTGCCAGATTCACGCATAACAATCCAAGCAAAATCAGCAACAGCGGCGGCGTTAATCGCCACCAAGAGAGCGCGCCCTCCTGTCGTCCGTAGAGCAGATTAGCGGCAACGGCAATCACAACCGGCAGCGTACCGATAATCATGGTAGAAACGGGCGCGCCAGTGCGCTGGATGGCGCTGGCAAGGAAAAAGTAATAGAGCAGATTACCCACCGCCGAGAGCTTCAGCGCTTCTATCCAGTCCGCACGGCTTAATCCGCGCAGGCGTTTCCTGTCAGCCCATGCCAAAGGCAGCGCTATCAGCCCAAACGCCACATAGCGACCCGCAGACTGCAACGCAGCAGGGTATTCCGGCACCATCAATGGGCCTACGAAAATCAGCCCCCACATCAAACCCGCCGTCAGGGCGAAAACGATACCGCTTAACATATCACACCCGTTACCCGTTTATGCTTGAAGGGCCAAGCCCCTGTGTTGTCGTATCACGGGAAGCCTAACCGGTAAGCTGGATAACATATTGTAGGATCTTGCGCTTTTTTTACCGACCGCGACCGTGTGGCATAACCTGTTTTTGATAGCGAACCGGTGTAATGCCATAACGTTGGGCAAAGCTACGTGTCAGATGGGCTTGATCCGTCAGCCCGACCTCCGCTGCCACCTGTGCGGCGGGCATGCCGCGGCACAGCAGCTGTTTGGCCCGCTGCAAACGAATTGCCATCAGCATTTGGTGTGGAGTGACGTGGTAGTGTGCTTTAAAGCGCCGCTGAAAATGATAAGGGCTGAGGGAGGCGACGGTGGCCAGCTCGTTAAGCGTGATGGCCTGAGCAAAGTTATCGTTGAGGTAGTGCTTCACGTCGTCAAAGCGCGACAGACTTTGCGTTTGTAATGGCTGTGCCACACGGGCAAAGGGACGAAAAATATCGATGATACTGAGCATCAAACTGTCACAGGCCAGCGGGTCGTGAGTACGCCACAGCGCGGCCAGCAGGGCAGACAGCTGGCGGGCTGCCAGTGGATCATACCGCACCACATCGCTAAACCACCAGCCTTGCTCACCGGAGAGCGCCTCCAACTGTATGGGATCGATATAGATCATGCGGTAGCGCCACCCTTCCTCACCGACCGCCTGCCCGGTATGCAGTTCATCAGGATTCATCAACACCAGCGTATCCTGCGCTGCCACATGCTGGGCCCCTCGATAGCGAAACTGCTCGGCACCAAAGTCGATGGTGCCGATACCAAAAGCATCATGGGCATGGGGTTCAAAAGCACAGCGGGCAATGTGCGCCTGATATAATTCAACGCCGGGTTGCTGCGGCACATGACGAAATTGCGCGCGATCCAATGGACCTTGGAACATCTCGCGATCGACGCCTTCTTTTTTATCCAACAGCGAGAGCGGGGCGTTATTCATGTGCAGACCCATGACGTATTTTTGACGGAGTAAGACCGGATTTATATAAATCATAACAAAAAGATTTATCGATCCGCGAAGGAAATTAAATCCACATAAAAAGTAATTTTTTTAATTGATTGATTGTAAATAAATTTATCTGTTTATGCTACACAGGGCATTGCTCAGATGACCACCGCTTATTGTCTTAGTAGAAAATAATATAACACCATCCGATTGTTTATTTGTCGTGGCATTTTTTCCCCCGTATCTATAGGACGTTAGGGTATAGGGATGGAGAAAAAAGTGAATTTTCAACAACTGAAGATTATTCGAGAATCGGCACGGCGCAACTATAATCTGACGGAAGTCGCCAATTCGCTGTTTACGTCTCAGTCGGGTGTGAGTCGCCATATCCGTGAACTGGAAGAAGAGTTGGGCATCGAAATTTTTATTCGCCGCGGTAAACGGCTGCTTGGTATGACCGAGCCTGGCAAAGAGTTGCTGGTGGTCGCTGAGCGTATTTTGAATGATGCCAACAACATCCGTCGTCTGGCTAACGTGTTCACCAATAATGATGTGGGTCAACTGGTGATTGCCACTACGCACACTCAGGCGCGCTACAGCTTACCCAATGTGATTAAAGAGTTTCGTGCTATTTATCCGCAAGTGCGTTTGGTGCTCAACCAAGGCACGCCGGATGACATCGTTGCCATGCTGCATTCCGGTGAAGCGGATATCGGCATTGCCAGTGAGCAACTGATGAATGACGCCACGTTGGCGGCGTTTCCTTACTACCGCTGGCATCACGCTATCCTGGTGCCGCAGCAACACCCCCTGATAGACGTGCCAACGGTGACGCTGGATATGCTCAGCAAACTGCCGTTGATCACTTATCGACAAGGAATTACCGGGCGTTCTCGCGTCGATCGCGCTTTTCTGGCGGCAGGCATGACGCCGGATATCGCCCTGAGTGCGCAGGATTCGGATGTGATTAAAACTTACGTTGAATTAGGCTTAGGGGTGGGAATTGTTGCCGATCACTCCTACGAACCGGCGCGCGATAAAGGGCTAGTGCGCCTGAATGCCGAGCATCTCTTTGAAGGAAATACGGTGTGGATCGGGCTGAAGAAAAGCCAGCTACAGCGCAACTATGCCTGGAAATTCTTGCAACTGTGCAACAGCGAACTCTCGCTGGATGAGATCAAGGATAAAGTCTTCTCGGATAACGCCGAGTCCGTTATCGATTACCAGATTTAGCACCTATTCCATTAGGCTATTTTACTTACCATTTTGGCCCCGGGCAGTGCTCGAAATCCTCACGTACTCCGTGTACGCTCCGGTTTCTGCGCGCTGTACGTGACCAAACTGGCTGCGCCAATGACGCCTACTGGGATAGGCTCTTAACCCACAAGCCACGTCACTAGCGGTTTGCTTGATATCGATCAAGTGAATCGCTATTGGTTGGCGTTATGCATTCTGCTGCTGCTTTTACCTCCTCCTGACATATCTTCTTTATCTTTTCTTTATGGTGGTGAATAACTGCTGTTTTTACGAGTTTTTCAGTGTTTTATCACATTTTTTTGACATAACTGTGACTTTTGACGCTGTTTGCCTGCTTGATCTCACGGAAATGGAATAGTAGTATCCCCAGCCATAACAATAACGTATGTCTAATGTTTTGCTTTAAGATACAGCCACTTGCTAATCCATTAAGTGCTATTGCGGCCCGTATTCAAACGTGTATACCGCACTAAGGGTTACCAAGACGTACTGCATCAGCATTCACATTAGTCGCATTTTATCTCAGCCACCCTTGTGCGCCGTTCAACCGGAAGAGAGGCGCTGTGGCCGTACGTTCGCGGCACCGGGTGGTCTTGCAATGGAATTCACTATGAAATCAATCAAAATCAGCCTTGCCTGGCAAATCCTTATTGCGCTGTTCTTGGGTATCCTTGTTGGTGCTGTGCTGCATGAAAGCCCTGCTGATCGTCAGTGGCTTATCAGTAACATTTTGAGTCCCGCCGGTGATATTTTTATCCGACTAATCAAAATGATTGTGGTGCCGATTGTGATCGCCACGCTGATCGTGGGTATCGCCGGAGTTGGGGATGCCAAGAAGTTGGGGCGCATTGGCCTTAAGACCATTGTCTATTTTGAGGTGATTACCACCTTTGCCATTATTCTTGGCATTACGCTGGCAAACCTGTTCCAACCTGGTCACGGCATCGACATGTCGTCATTGACCACGGTGGATATTTCTCAATACCAAAAGACCACTGAACAAGTGCAGAGTGGGTCGCACAGTTTGGTGGTGACCGTGCTGTCGCTCATCCCTCCCAACATTTTTGCCGCGATTGCCAATGGCGACATATTGCCGATTATCTTCTTTTCCGTGATGTTTGGGCTGGGGCTGTCATCGTTGCCCAAAGCACACCGCGATCCCTTATTGAACGTGTTTCGCGGCGTATCGGAAACCATGTTTAAAGTCACGCACATGATCATGCGTTACGCGCCAGTTGGGGTGTTTGCGTTGATTTCAGTGACGGTAGCCAACTTCGGTTTTGCTTCGCTGTGGCCGCTCGCCAAGCTGGTGATTCTGGTGTATGTCGCGATTCTGTTCTTCGCGTTGGTGGTCTTGGGCGTAGTGGCTCGCTTGTGCAATCTGCGGGTCACCATGTTGATCCGCATTTTGAAAGATGAACTGATTCTGGCCTACTCCACCGCCAGCTCCGAAACCGTGTTGCCGCGTATCATTGAAAAGATGGAAGCCTACGGTGCGCCAAAATCGATCACCAGTTTTGTTGTACCGACGGGCTACTCGTTTAATCTGGACGGCTCCACGTTGTACCAAAGTATCGCTGCCATTTTCATTGCCCAACTCTACGGCATCGATCTTTCACTGTGGCAAGAGATTGTGCTGGTGTTAACGCTGATGCTGACCTCCAAAGGGATTGCCGGTGTGCCGGGTGTCTCGTTTGTGGTGCTGTTGGCAACCCTGGGCAGCGTGGGCATTCCGCTGGAGGGGTTGGCCTTTATTGCTGGTGTGGATCGCATCATGGATATGGCGCGCACGGCCCTGAACGTGGTGGGCAATGCGCTTGCTGTGCTGGTCGTCGCGAAGTGGGAAGGGCAGTTTGATGAAGAGAAAGCCCGTGCCTACGAGCGTGAAGTCAAGGGGACTGATTCACGGCTGGTACAGCGTAAGGTCTGATTAACGCGTTGGAAAGACAATAAAAAACCGCCCGAGAACCGGACGGTTTTTTTATGGCAAGAATCAGAGGAAGCCGTACATGGCGGCAAATACCCAACCAAACACACAGGATGTGGATACGCCAATCAACCCCGGCAAAATAAAGCTGTGGTTGATAACGAAGCGCCCAATCTTGGTGGTACCGGAGCGGTCAAACTGGATGGCAGCCAGATCGCTTGGGTAGGTTGGCAGAATATAGTAGCCGTAGCAGGCTGGCGCTGAGGCGACGATATACGCCGGGTCCACACCAATGGCTAACGCTACCGGCACAATGGCTGCCAGTGCTGCCGCCTGAGAGTTAACAAACTTCGACACCAGCAGCAAGATCAAGGCATAGGCCCATGGGTACTGTTTCACCAGCGTGCCAAGCGTTGCTTTGATTTCCTCCAGATGCGCGCCGAACATGGTCTCTGCCATCCAGGCAATCCCATACACCGCAACGATGGCGATCATCCCAGAGCGGAAGACCTCGTTTTTGGAGATATTGGCCGGGTTGGTTTTAGTGGCAATGATAATCACTGCGCCCGCAAACAGCATGAACATCTGGATGACCAGCACCATGGAGAGCGGTTTGCCGCCAAAAACCGGACGCAAACCTTCATCAGCACCGAGAATCGCTACCGCAGCAATGGCTGCCAGGAAGATCCACATGGCAACCCAGTTGCTCTTGGGCAGTTTTTTGTCCAGTAGCGTAGCAGTATCACCGTAAACGTAATGCTTGTTTTCTGGTACGGAGATGAATTTCTGGAAGTCTTCGTCTTTATCCAGATCTTTACCGCGAAACCAACTGAAAATACCGATCGCCAGAATACCTAACAGCGTTGACGGAATGGTAATGGCCAGCAGATCGAGAAATTCCAGATGGCGACCGTTAAAAGTGAAATTCCCCAGCATGGCAACTAACGAAACCACCGCCACGGAAACCGGGCTGGCGATAATCCCCATTTGTGCGCCGATCGAACTGGCTGCCATGGGGCGTTCTGGACGGATATTATTTTTGATGGCGACATCATAAATAATCGGCAGGATGGTATACACCACATGGCCGGTACCGCAAAGAATGGTCAGGATACAGGTGACAAACGGTGCAATGATGGAAACGTATTTCGGGTTACGGCGCAGCAGACGTTCTGCGATTTGCAGCATCACATCCAACCCACCAGAGGCCTGGAGGGTGGCGGAAGCAGCAACCACCGCGATAATCACCAGCATAACGTCGACGGGCGGCGTGCCGGGTTTGAGTTTAAACACAAAGACCAGAATAACCAGCCCGATACCGCCGAGCAGGCCGAGTGCTATACCGCCTTTTCTTGCCCCGTAAAAAAGGCAGATTAGAACGATCACTAATTGAATGATAAAATCCATAGGTACCCCATTGCTCAATATTGACGAGATAAATTAATTAAGTTGGCTTACTGTCGTCGTGGGTACTATAGGGATTATTGGATTATTATTTATTTGATCCATGTCTACAATTTTTTATATTTACAAACTTTAATTCAAATAAAAGAAGCAGATCCCAATAATAATTATTATTTGGTTTATTTAGTTATTTAACTCTAAAATTAATTATATTAAGGGAATTAAAACAAAAGGGTGATTTATTACGTTAATTATCTTATTTAATGTTTATTATATTTATCAATGTTGTTTTTAATTTGTTGTTTTATTGCTTTGCTTAAGTTTATTTTTTGCTACTAAATCGATAATAAAAACAAGATAGGACGTTTTGCACCGTGTTTATTATCTATGATAATGATTTTCAATGTCTTTACCCCTTTGGGGGTAAGTGTTTTTTTTCATTACCTGCCAGGCCGTTGCAGCAATCATTGTGCCAGTTGTCATGTTACGGCTTTCGCTAAAATCGGGTTTCAC
This sequence comes from Candidatus Symbiopectobacterium sp. NZEC135, assembly GCF_025962695.1. Lineage (NCBI taxonomy): Bacteria > Pseudomonadati > Pseudomonadota > Gammaproteobacteria > Enterobacterales > Enterobacteriaceae > Symbiopectobacterium > Candidatus Symbiopectobacterium sp. NZEC135. The sequence goes on from NZ_JAGFPF010000016.1 coordinate 53,678, forward strand.
CTTTATTGCGCTTTCTCTGACAGGAGAAGAAAACCGACGCTGTTTTTTTTATAGCATAATCGGTTATTAAAAAAATTATTTACTGTCTGATTTAAGAATAACTTTAGTTAGCATGAAGAAAATATACAGGCAGTTTCTGCAAGGCTCGCCGATGTACTTTTGTTATCGTACTGCCAGCCATGAGTTGGCTGAGATGTTCGACTACACTTAAAGGTCAAAGGTGTAGCCGATAAAGAGGTCAATATGGCAGAGCAACAAACGGACGATCCTAAAGCGGTTACGGTGGGGGATGGGCTGGCCAAAGTGCACGAGGCGGCAGAACAGTTAACCGAAGAGGAGATCGACGCGCTGGCAGATGCCGCGCGAGCAGCGGCGCAAAATGGCAATAAGGAACGTCCAGATTGATGGCATTGTGGTGAGAGAAAGTGGCAGGTTTTTTGCACACTTAGCATCACAATGCAGAAAAAACCATTCAGACAACAGACTGATTTCTGGTGACGAGGACGCGATGATGCACGACAAACTGCTGATAGACGGTAAGCTGGAAGCGGGCCAGGGCGCTACGCTTGCGGTGTTCAACCCCGCAACGGGGGAAGAAATTGCACGTATACCCCAGGCAGACCTGCACCAGGTTGATGCAGCCGTGCGTGCTGCGGAAAGCGCTTTTGCGCAATGGGGGCAGACTACGCCAAAAACCCGCTCGTTGCTGCTGTTGGAACTGGCGGATGCGATTGAGCAGCACGCCGAAACCTTCGCGCGTCTTGAGTCGTTGAACTGCGGAAAACCGTATCACGCGGCCTTGAATGATGAATTGCCCGCCGTGGCAGACGTTTTCCGCTTTTTCGCCGGTGCGGCAAGATGCCTGAGTGGCTCTGCCGCCGGTGAATATCTGGAAGGGCATACGTCAATGATTCGGCGCGATCCCATCGGGGTAGTGGCCTCCATTGCGCCTTGGAACTACCCATTGATGATGGCTGCCTGGAAACTGGCACCCGCGCTTGCAGCCGGTAACTGTATGGTGTTGAAGCCCGCGGAGCAAACGCCGCTTACCACGTTCCATCTGGCGTCCTTATTGGCCGACATTTTCCCTGCGGGGGTGGTCAACGTGGTATTCGGTACCGGTGCGGCAATTGGCGATGCGCTGACCGGGCATCCTCTGGTGAACATGGTGTCGCTCACCGGATCGATTGCGACCGGGGCGCACATTTTGTCGCATACCGCCTCCAGCATCAAACGCACACACATGGAACTGGGCGGTAAAGCGCCGGTTATCGTGTTCGATGATGCCAATATCGACCAGGTGGTGGACGGTATTCGCAGTTTTGGCTTTTATAACGCCGGGCAAGATTGCACAGCTGCCTGCCGCTTGTATGTGCAGCGTGGCGTCTATGATGACGTGGTCAGCAAATTGGGGCAGGCCGTCGCCAGCCTCAACATGGGCGATCCGAACAGCGAGGACACTGAACTCGGTCCGTTGATTACTGCCGCACAGTTGGAGCGTGTTGCTGGCTTCGTTGAGCAGGCCAGCGCGTTGCCACACATTCAGGTCATTACCGGTGGGCAACGGGTTGATGGGCCGGGGTACTACTTCCAGCCGACCGTTTTGGCGGGGGCACAGCAGGATGACGATATTGTACAAAAAGAGGTGTTTGGCCCCGTAGTGTCCATTACCCCGTTTGATGATGAGGCTCAAGTTGTCGCCTGGGCCAATGCTTCCGGCTACGGGTTGGCTTCTTCGGTGTGGACGCGCGACGTAGGACGGGCGCATCGTCTGGCGGCGTGTCTGCAATATGGCTGCACTTGGGTCAATACCCACTTTATGCTGGTCAGTGAAATGCCACACGGTGGGCAGAAACTTTCCGGCTACGGCAAAGACATGTCAATGTACGGATTGGAGGATTACACCGTCGTGCGACACATAATGATTCGTCACTGATGGTTACGAGAATGTGTTTCCTAAATGTTAAGATAAGCCTGTCTTATCGGTGTTGATATCCGGCGTCAGGGGTAATCGATACTCTGACGCCAGCGCTTTTTATGCCGCCATTCAGATGCTCCATGATGAGGCAATGTGCGCAATAATGGGGCAATCATATTGTTTTTCAATATATTTACACCCATTAGCGTTTTCGATGCGGTAGTTAATTCCAATAAGCACGCATAATCCCACCGCTTTATTCTTGCTGAACTCTCAATGTAAAAATTTTGTTTCAAAGTGCGCCTTTTGACAGACAATTGGCGTGTTCTGTGCATTAATTAAATTGATATCACATGATATCCGTTGCGAAGGAGCACAGTTTGTCCAGACTACGCACTACACTCACCCCGTTAGAGTGTTCTCAACGGGCACTGCAGTGGGTCCATAAAGAGACCCTCACGCAAGAAGAAACCATCGCATTAAATCAGGAAGTGCTAAGTAACTTCCGCGATTACGTCAATCCGGGTTTTCTAAGCTATAGAAAATCCGTCACCTCAGGAGGGGACTTTGGCGCCGTAGAGTGGCGCGCCAGCGGTCCTAATACGCTTGTTGATACGCAAGGAAAGGAATATCTCGATTGTCTGGGAGGGTATGGCATTTTTAACGTCGGCCATCGTAACCCGACGGTGCTTGCAGCGGTAGAGAGTCAGTTGTCCAAGCAGCCGTTACACAGTCAGGAATTGCTCGATCCGATGCGTGCCATGTTGGCGAAAACGTTGGCGGCGCTTACGCCGGGCAGTTTGCAGTACAGCTTTTTCAGCAACAGCGGCACCGAAGCGGTGGAAGCGGCGCTGAAATTGGCTAAAGCCTATCAGGCACCGCGCGGACGCTTCACTTTTATCGCGACCAACGGCGCTTTTCACGGTAAGTCGCTAGGGGCGTTATCCGCAACGGCCAAACCGGCATTCCGGCAACCGTTCATGCCGCTGCTTCCTGGTTTTCATCATGTCCCTTTTGGTGACATTGAGGCCATGAAACAGCAGGTTGCCCTGTGTGAAAAACGCGGTGATGGTATCGCGGCTATCATCCTTGAGCCGATTCAGGGAGAGGGCGGTGTTATCGTGCCCCCGGCGCACTACCTGCCAGCGGTTCGCGCACTGTGCGATGACATTGGCGCGCTGCTGATTCTGGATGAGGTGCAAACCGGAATGGGGCGTACGGGTAAAATGTTTGCCTGTGAGCACTATGGTGTTCAGCCGGATATCCTCTGTTTGGCGAAAGCCCTAGGAGGCGGCGTGATGCCCATCGGTGCGACCGTGGCGACAGAAGCGGTCTTTTCGGTATTGTTCGATAACCCGTTCCTGCATACCACGACGTTTGGCGGCAATCCACTGGCCTGTACCGCAGCGTTGGCGACCATCAACGTCTTGCTCACGCAGAATCTGGCGGACAGGGCCGCGCAACAAGGGGCGTTTTTACTGGATGGATTACGGCGGTTAGCCGCTGACTATCCAGAACTGATTGTCGAGGCGCGCGGCTTAGGCTTGCTGCAAGCGATCGAATTCAGAGAAAACGAAATTGGCTATGCCTTCGCCAGCGAACTGTTTAAACGCGGCATTCTGGTGGCAGGTACGCTCAACAATGCCAAATCGGTGCGTATCGAACCGCCGTTGACCATTACCCACAACCAGTGCGCGCAGGTTTTGTTGCAAGCCGGTGAGGTGTTGAAAAAACTGCGGGGTGCACAACCGAATGACATTCAACTTAAGGAATACGCTGTAGGGTGAAACGCTACCTTGATACGCTGAGTAAAACGCATGCACGAAAGCCGGTCTGCAACCAGACCGGCTTTTTTTATGTGCCGCGCTGCTCCAGTGCGGCTAACAGCGTGTCTAACAGGCCGGGAAAACGCGCATCCAGATCTTCGCGTCGCAGCGAGAGGAGGTTTTCACGTCCGTTAGGGCGCTGCCAGATCACGCCACTGTCGCGCAATACTCGCCAATGGTGTGACATCGTGGATTTTGCCGCGCCTTGCGAAAGTGCTCCGCAGGATTGCTCCCCCTGCTGAGCTAAAATACGTACTACTTCCAGTCGTACCGGATTACCTAAAGCCAGCAAAACGTTCTCTAATCGAATCTGCTCAGGTTCGGGGTGGTGAGCGATCATAGTACTCCGTATTCATGTATCAACGGTGCCACCTGGCCGCCGTAACTGTTTGTCAGCGATCACTATAACGGGTGTGTTTGATGATGTCATCTTGGCGTGGGTTTTACACTCTGCTGCCTTTATTCTGTGTCCAGAGTTCATTCTCAATTGTGCAACTGAGGCGATGTTGTGAAAAGAAATCGGCAACCAGCGCCCGGTCGATATCAAGCTGCATTTTTTTTAAAACTATTTTCCCTGCATTAATTTCGGCATCTGGAATGTTTTTTAATACGTTCTTACGCAGTAAATCATCAACGTGCTGTTGGTATTCAAACTCCAGCATATGGTATCTTTTCTCTTGAGCAACACGTATTTTTTCTGGCGCAAGCCGTTCAATTAACGCATGTAACGGCTTCCACTGCGCTAGCCAGGAGTAAAATTGAATACTTTCATTTTTTTTAATGGTTTCCTTTGCAGATTGTAGGTCTTCTGATGAAATCTTTGAGCAAATAAAACTGTGCATATCTGGTGCGAAGTGTTGTAGGTCTAACATGTTGTGCAATCGGGTTTGGAAACCGAGGTAAACTTCAATTTCATCTACATTAGGATGTCGCTTCATATGTTGATTGGCAATGATAGCTAATTGTTTGGTGCGATAAACACGCCTGGCCATTGTTATCAGGTCATCCAGTTGGGTGTCATATTTTCCTTTCTCGATGTCGTCAATAACCATGACTTGTTGCATCTGGTTATAAGTGAACAGCGCTCTGTCGTTGCAACTGGTGGTTCCATCTGTTGCGATAGTAAACAGGGTTTCTGCCAGAGCGGGAGATAGCAGGATGCGATCCAGGAAGCTGATGATATGCTGTTTAAACTGAGATGAATTAGCGACGACGTTACAAGCCCTTAGCCTGCTCAAAAATTGGAAAAAAGAGGTGCTGTTACTGTTTTTGGCAAGCTTCTCCCAATGGTCCAATTTTGTTATGTCGGGTTGCGACACCAGCGGTTTACTGTTTAAATCATCTTGTGTATACCACTGGCGGATTTCCATGGGCGCATTTATACACTCTGTGGCGGTGTTGGTATTTATATTTTGGGTAAGGTGATTTAATTGCGGCTGGAAAAGTGTTCTAATTATATCCACGCTGGTGCTCTCTGCATTTCTAGGAGGGGGTTGCGTTGTGTTGATGGATATTCCACTGCTTAACTCTGAGAGGTTTTCCGTATATATTGCATTATACCGTAGATGAAGGAATTCATTTTGTGCACGGTTTATTCGCGTTAAAAAAATCCCGGCTCTGATTGGGTTTCTATTACTCCATCTGGAGTCTGATGTGAACGCGAGATGATCAGCTAATTCATTAATGTGGGGGGGGGGCATGGTGATATCCTATCAGTAAAATAATTAATATCTGTTTTTTTGATAGAGATGTCTTGCATATTTCACTTTATTTTATTAGAGGTGAAAGAATTATTATTCACGTTTTTGTTTATATTAAAGTTTTTATAAAAAGCGTTTCTGGTTAGGCGCGCTTTTTGTAACCAAAACCGAACACCGATTGCAGGGCGTGTTGCCGAGGCGTAGGCTGTAATCAAGTGACTCGTTGAATGACATTTTCAAAAAAATAGTTCGAATATACTCGAACAGTTGTACTATAATCGTCGCCGTTATCAATCCGGGTTCTCCCTGCGACAGTTCACTGCCACGTCCGAACCCTTCGTTATTAAGGACATATCATGGCTCGTACAACGTCTATTGACCGTTACCGCAACATTGGCATTTCTGCGCACATCGACGCAGGGAAAACCACCACCACGGAGCGCATCCTGTTTTACACCGGGATGAGCCATAAGCTGGGTGAAGTGCATGACGGTGCAGCCACGACTGACTGGATGGCGCAGGAGCAGGAACGCGGGATCACCATTACCTCTGCGGCAGTAACCTGTTTTTGGCAGGGGATGGACAACCGTTTTCCCCAGCACCGCATCAACATTATCGACACCCCGGGGCACGTGGATTTTACCATCGAGGTAGAGCGCTCGATGCGCGTGCTCGACGGCGCGGTGATGGTGTATGACGCCGTAGGTGGCGTTCAGCCGCAATCGGAAACCGTCTGGCGCCAGGCTAATAAGTACCGGGTTCCGCGTCTGGCATTCGTCAATAAGATGGACCGCGTCGGTGCCGATTTTTTCCGCGTGCGTCAGATGATGGTAGAACGCCTGAAAGCCAATCCCGTGCCGATCGTTGTGCCCATCGGCAGCGAAGAGCATTTCAGCGGCGTGGTGGATTTGGTGAAGATGCGTGCCATTTTTTGGGATGATGCCACTCAGGGGATGACCTTTAGCTATCAATCCATACCGGCTGAGGTCATGGAAACGGCGCAGGTATGGCGTGAGCAGATGGTGTCTGCGGCGGCGGAGGCCTCCGAAGCGTTGATGGATAGCTATCTTGAGCGGGGCTCTCTGAGCGAGGCGGAGATCGTAGAAGGCTTACGTCTGCGCACCATTGCCGGTGAGATTCAGCCTATGCTGTGTGGCAGTGCGTTCAAAAACAAAGGGGTGCAGCGTCTGCTGGATGCCATTGTGGAACTGATGCCTTCACCGCTGGATATCCCGGCGGTACAGGGTATCGATGAGCAGGGCGCATCAGCAGAACGCCACGCCGATGACCAAGAAGCGTTCTCGGCGTTGGCCTTCAAACTGATGAGTGACCCCTACGTCGGCCAATTGACGTTCGTGCGCGTTTATTCGGGCGTGCTGAGCAAAGGCGACAGCGTCTATAACCCGGTGAAGGGCAAACGGGAACGTATTGGTCGTATCGTACAAATGCATGCCAATACGCGCCACGACGTGGATGAGATTCGTGCTGGAGATATCGCCGCCTGTGTTGGGCTTAAGGATGTCACGACCGGTGATACCTTGTCCGATCCCGATGCGATCATCACTCTGGAGCGTATGGTTTTTCCTGAACCGGTGATTGCGTTGGCGATTGAACCCAAAACCAAAGGCGATCAGGAAAAGATGGCGCTGGCCTTACAACGCTTGGCGGCGGAAGATCCATCGTTACGCCTGAAAACGGACGAAGAGTCAGGTCAGACCCTGATTGCGGGCATGGGAGAACTGCATCTGGAGATTATCGTTGATCGCATGCGACGTGAATTTGGCGTGGAGGCAAACGTCGGTCGGCCGCAGGTGACGTATCGCGAAACGATACGCCAGGCGGTAACGGACGTAGACGGTAAGTTTGTGCGCCAATCCGGCGGTAAAGGACAGTATGGTCATGTGGTGCTGTCACTGGAACCGCTGGCCTCGGGTGCCGGGTTTACCTTCGTGGATGCGACCAAGGGTGGCGTGGTGCCGCGTGAGTATATCCCCTCGGTGGAAAAAGGGGTGCGGGAAGCCATGAACAACGGCGTGTTGGCGGGCTATCCGCTGGTGGATGTGAAAGCCACGCTGACGTTTGGTTCCTATCATGAAGTGGATTCGTCAGAAATGGCGTTTCGTATGGCGGCGATCTTCGGCTTTAAAGAGGCGGTAAAACGCGCACATCCGGTGATTTTGGAACCGATGATGCAGGTGGAGGTCGAAACACCAGAACCCTACGCCGGCAACGTGATGGGCGATTTAGCGTCACGACGTGGCATGGTGCAAGGCATGGAAGAACGACTGGGTGACCGGGTCATTCGCGCAGAGGTGCCGTTGTCAGAGATGTTCGGCTATGCCACCACGCTGCGTTCCATGACGCAAGGGCGCGCTACCTTTACCATGGAGTTCAAGCATTACGCTGAAGCACCGCGCAACGTGATGGAGGCGATTATTACGGCGCGCGCCAAAGTCTGAGGTTTATTCAGGTAGGCGTAAACAACCCCGGCAACGTTTGCCGGGGTTTTTCTTTTTGCATTTACCACGGGCACACAAAATACCGCGCTGTTTCATTTCGATATTTCTGTTTTTTCATACCGAGCTTTGGCTTACCATAGATGTATCCTATCATTTGGCGTTAAATGGCTTTCTGATGCGTTATTTGGCTGTTGTGTTACCCCTGCTGCTGGCTGCCTGTGGCAGTCATACCCCTGCACCTTCGGCGGCTGATCCTGCCACTCAATCCCCGGTATCCGGTGGCTTTTTGTTGCAACCCGAGCATACCGGACCATTGCAACAGGGCGATTTTGCATTCAACAAAGAAACTGACCGTTTTGTTGCCCGTATGGTGCAAGAGCACGGGTTTGATCGCCAGCAATTGCACGATGTTCTGATCCAGGCCAAAAAGCTCGATTGGGTGATCCGTTTGATGGATCAGCAAGCGCCGGTCTCTGCCGGTGGGCCTCCGACGCCAAACGGTGCCTGGGTACGTTATCGCAGCAAGTTCATTACGCCGGATAATGTGCAAAATGGGGTGATGTTCTGGAACCAATACAGCGACGCCTTACAACGCGCCTGGCAAACCTATGGTGTGCCACCCGAGATCATCGTCGGCATTATTGGCGTGGAAACCCGCTGGGGACGCGTGATGGGAAAAACCCGCATTATCGATGCCTTGGCAACGCTGGCCTTTGCCTATCCGCGCCGCGCCGACTATTTTGCGGGTGAGCTGGAAACCTTCCTGCTGATGGCGCGTAAAGAGGGGGACGATCCGCTCTCACTCAAAGGCTCTTATGCGGGGGCCATGGGTTACGGTCAGTTTATGCCGTCGTCGTTTAAGCAATACGCCGTCGATTTTAACGGTGACGGACATATCAATTTGTGGGACCCGGTTGATGCTATCGGCAGTGTGGCCAACTACTTCAAGGCGCACGGCTGGACCGCCGGTGCCGAGGTGGCGATCCCGACACAAGGGCAGGTGCCCAATACCTGGGACAGCGGTTTCAAAACGCGTTATCCGGTGGCGACGCTGACGGCGGCCGGGCTGCGGACTGCCCAACCGCTGATTGGGTACACCGAGGTCAGTTTGCTGCGTTTGGATATGGGTAACCAATTCCAATACTGGTTCGGCTTGCCGAATTTCTACGCTATCACCCGCTACAACCACAGCGTCCACTATGCCATGGCGGTGTGGCAACTGGGGCTGGCGGTGAAGCAGGCCAGCCAGGGCAACGCGGTACAGGCGATGCCCACTCGCCAGCCGACCAACGGGTCGCAGCCCAGCCTGCGCTGGGAATAACGTCACTCAGGGGCGTTGCCGTTATTGCGGATCAACGCCTGATACCAGTAGAAGCTGTCTTTCTTGATGCGCGTTAACGGGGTGGGATCGAACTCACCCCAATCGATATAAACAAAGCCATAGCGCTTCTTGAAACTATCACTCGAACTGAGCACATCAATAAAGGTCCTGGGGGTGTAGGAGAGTACCTGCGCACCGTCCTGAATGACGAGACGCATCTGTTCAATATGATCGCGAATATAGGCAATGCGATAGTCGTCGTGTACCTGACTGTCGGCCGTGAGTTCATCCCGTGTACCTAACCCATTCTCTGTCGCCTTCCGGTAGGGGTTCTTTTCGCGCTGAGACTAACCGGGGATCAGGTCGACGAACAGAAAGAAGGTGCTGATAGCGGGTATTGGTGGCTATGTCACGTCGAGTTGACGCTAAATGCGCCAACCCGATAAAAATAGCTCAACAAGCTATGAAAAATGCGATCAGCCTTCTGCCAGGCGGCGATAGCGCTCAAAGCGATCCTTGGCATCCTGTTCGGTTTGTTCAAACAGGCTGTCAGCCACGGCCGGATGCAGGCGTTTCAGTGAGGCGTAGCGCACTTCGCCCATCAAAAAGGCTTGAAAATCTTCCTCCGGCTCATCCGAATCGAGTACAAACGGGTTTTTGCCTTTGTCCTGGCGCAGCGGATCGAAGCGATACAGATGCCAGTAACCGGCGTCCACCGCGCGTTTTGCCTCGCGCTGGCTGCATCCCATGCCTGCGCTCAGCCCGTGGTTGATACAGGCCGCATAGGCGATAATCAACGATGGGCCCGGCCAGGCTTCGGCTTCGGCAATGGCGCGCAGCGTTTGTGCTTTGTCGGCCCCCATGGCAATCTGCGCCACATAAACGTTGCCGTAGCTCATTGCCATCATGCCGAGATCTTTTTTGCGCGTGCGCTTCCCTTCTGCGGCAAATTTGGCGATGGCCGCCACCGGCGTGGATTTGGACGATTGGCCGCCAGTGTTGGAATACACCTCGGTATCGAACACCAGCACATTGATATCCTCCCCGGAGGCCAGCACGTGATCCAAGCCGCCATAGCCAATATCGTAGGCCCAGCCGTCGCCGCCGAAGATCCACTGCGACGGTTTAGGCAGGTAGTCACGATTCAGATAAATGCGTGCCAGTAACGGTGAGGTAGTCTGCTCCTGTGCCAACAGAGCGATAATGGTATCAGCGCGTTCCCGCGTGCCATCCCCCTGTTCTTTGTGCTCCAGCCAGTCGGTGAGCGCAGTGTGCAACGCTGGGGTGATGGGCAACGCCAGCGCGGTTTGAATATCGCTCGCCAACTGCGCACGCACCGCCCGGCTGCCGAGCAACATCCCTAAACCGAATTCGGCGTTGTCTTCAAACAACGAGTTGGCCCAGGCAGGGCCTTGTCCCTTGTGGTTGGTGGTGTAAGGGATCGACGGTGCGCTCGCGCCCCAGATTGACGAACAGCCTGTCGCATTAGCCACCAACATGCGATCGCCAAACAGTTGCGTCAGCAAGCGCGCATAAGGTGTTTCTCCACAACCGGCGCAGGCACCGGAAAATTCCAACAGCGGCGTTTCAAACTGGCTGCCTTTGACGGTGGTTTTGCTAAACGGATTGGCCTTGGGCGAGAGCGCCAGCACATGCTCCCACAATCCAACCTGATGTTGCTGGCTTTCCAGCGGCTGCATGGTGAGCGATTTACCGCGCGATGGGCAGATATCCACGCAGTTGCCGCAGCCGGAGCAATCCAGCGGTGATACGGACAGGTGATACTCCATCGTCTTGGCCCCTTGCGCGGGAGTGCTCAGCAAGGAAACTGGGGCTGCCGCGCGCTCCTCTTCATTCAGCAATGCCGGGCGGATAGCCGCGTGTGGGCAGATAAAAGCGCACTGGTTACACTGGGTGCACCCTTCCGGCTGCCAAACGGGAACCTGAATGGCGATGCCACGTTTCTCATAGGCCGCTGTACCGGGGGGGAAGGTGCCATCCTCCATGCCGATAAAGGCGCTGACGGGCAACGAATCACCTTCCTGGCGGTTCATCGGTTCCAGAATCTGACGGATAAAATCGGGCACGGCGCGCGTAAGCGGGCGAGTGTCATCGGGCAGCGTGGCCCACACGGCGGGGATAGCCACTTCCACCAATGCCTGCATACCCTGATCGATCGCGGCGTAGTTCATCTCCACCACTTTCGGCCCTTTGCTGCCATAGGATTTCTCCACCGCGCTTTTTAGGTAGTCGGCGGCGGTTTCCGGGGGAATAATGTTGGTGAGATTGAAAAAGGCGGCCTGCATAATCATGTTAAAGCGCCCGCCCAGGCCGAGACGTTGCGCAATCTGCACTGCATTAAGGGTGTAGCAGCGAATGTGGTTCTGGGCCAGATAGCGCTTCATGGCGGTCGGCAACTTTAGCGCTAGCTCATCCGGCGTCCAGGTACAGTTAAGCAGGAAAGTCCCGCCCGGTTTCAATCCGGTCAGCAGGTCGTATTTTTCGACGTAACTCTGTTGTGAACAGGCAATAAAATCCGCGTGATGAATAAGGTAGGGCGAGGTGATCGGGCTTTCCCCAAACCGCAGGTGAGAAACCGTGATCCCGCCTGATTTCTTCGAATCGTAGGAGAAATAGGCCTGTGCATAGAGCGGCGTTTTATCGCCGATAATCTTGATGGCGCTTTTGTTGGCCCCGACCGTGCCGTCCGATCCCAGCCCCCAGAATTTACAAGCGGTGGTGCCGACGCGCGCTACGTTGATTGGCGCGCTGGCCTGCGGCAGTGAGGTATGCGTGACATCATCGGTGATACCGACGGTAAAGCCATCCTGCGGCAGTGGGCGGGTGAGATTCTCAAAGACGGACACAATGTGCGTTGGCAAAATATCCTTGCCGCCCAACCCATAGCGACCGCCGACGATCAACGGCGGCTGCGCGTGACGATAGTAGGCATTTTTCACATCGAGACACAGCGGTTCCGTTTGTGCGCCGGGTTCCTTGGTACGATCCAGCACGGCAATGCGTTGTACTGAATCCGGGATCTGCGCAAAGAAGTGCGACAGCGAGAACGGGCGATACAAATGCACCGTCAGCAGTCCCACTTTCTCGCCGCGCTGATTGAGATAATCCACCGTTTCCTGAATGGTCTCACACACCGATCCCATGGCAACGATCATCCGTTCAGCATCGGGCGCACCGTAGTAATTAAACAGATGATATTCACGTCCGGTGAGTCGGGTGATGTCTGCCATGTAACTTTCCACCATTGCGGGCAACGCATCGTAAAAACGGTTGGCGGATTCTCGTTCCTGAAAGTAGATATCCGGGTTTTGCGCTGTGCCGCGCACCACCGGATGGTCCGGGTTCAACGCGTTGCGGCGAAAACGGTTGAGCGCGTCGCGGTCCAGCAGCGGTTCCAACTCTTCGTATTCCAGTACTTCAATCTTCTGGATCTCGTGGGAAGTACGAAACCCATCAAAGAAGTTGATAAAGGGAACGCGCCCTTTGATAGCCGTCAGGTGTGCGACCGCAGACAGATCCATCACTTGCTGTACGCTGCTCTCTGCCAGCATGGCGCAGCCGGTCTGGCGTACCGCCATCACATCCTGATGATCGCCAAAGATATTGAGCGAGTTGGTCGCCAATGCGCGGGCGCTAACGTGAAACACCCCGGGCAGCAGTTCGCCAGCGACCTTGTACAGGTTGGGGATCATCAGCAGTAACCCTTGCGAGGCGGTATAGGTAGTAGTGAGCGCTCCGGCCTGTAGCGCACCGTGTACCGCGCCTGCTGCGCCGGCCTCGGACTGCATTTCGATCAAACGTACCGGTTGGCCGAACAGATTTTTTTTATGCTGTGCGGTCCATTCGTCCACGTTTTCCGCCATCGGCGTAGAGGGGGTAATCGGGTAGATGGCGGCCACGTCGGTAAAGGCGTAAGAGATGTATGCGGCGGCGGCATTTCCATCCATCGTTTTCATTTTTCTGCTCATGCGGGCTTCCTCATTGGTATGGCGCGGGTGATTACGGGGCGGCTTGGCGGGCGCGCCATCGATTCGCCGTTTCAGCGAGGCTTGAAGCACAGCCTGTGCCATTTTCGTGTGAAGATAAAAAGATGTTTTTATTGAATGGGTTATGCGCTCATCTTTGCATCTGACACGCTGCGCAATGCGGGAAAATTGCATGAAAGAAGACAGAAAGAACCACATCCTGTCGTGCAGCCAACAAACTGTCGCTCCTGTCACCGGAAAACCGCGTTGCCGCTCCCCTGTGTCTCGATTGTCCGTTTTACAACAATTGGGTTGCCCTTTGTCTTGTGTTTGTTTTCTCCCCAGCAAATAAAATTCTTACAACATCAATAATTTCAATGGATTATCTGTTTTGGCATGGATGGTACGTTCCCTGCAACAGGGGGAATGCAACACCTTCGGCGTATCACACGCCTCCAACCCGAAACAGGAGAAGCAATCATGGCTTTGCGTCAATGTGCCATCTATGGCAAAGGGGGGATTGGTAAATCCACCACCACTCAGAATCTGGTCGCCGCACTGGCGGAAATGGGCAAGAAGGTCATGATCATCGGTTGTGACCCGAAAGCAGACTCCACACGTTTGATTCTGCACGCTAAAGCGCAGAACACCATTATGGAAATGGCGGCAGAAGTCGGTTCGGTTGAAGACCTCGAACTGGAAGATGTCCTGCAAATTGGCTACGGCAACGTGCGCTGTGCCGAATCCGGTGGTCCTGAGCCGGGTGTGGGCTGCGCCGGGCGCGGGGTGATCACCGCCATCAACTTCCTGGAAGAAGAAGGGGCGTATGAAGACGATTTGGACTTTGTGTTCTACGACGTTTTGGGCGACGTGGTGTGTGGCGGCTTCGCCATGCCGATTCGTGAGAACAAAGCGCAGGAGATTTACATCGTGTGCTCCGGCGAAATGATGGCGATGTATGCCGCCAACAACATTTCCAAAGGGATCGTGAAATACGCCAAAACCGGTAAGGTGCGTTTGGGGGGATTGATTTGTAATTCGCGCAATACCGATCGCGAAGATGAGCTGATCATTGCGCTGGCTGAAAAACTCGGCACACAGATGATCCACTTCGTACCCCGCGACAACATCGTACAGCGCGCTGAAATTCGCCGTATGACGGTCATCGAATACGACCCGAACTGTAAGCAGGCTAATGAATACCGCACGCTGGCGCAGAAGATTGTCAACAACACCATGAAAGTGATCCCGGTGCCTTGCACCATGGATGAACTGGAAGATCTGTTGATGGAGTTCGGCATCATGGAAGAGGAAGACACCAGCATCATCGGTAAAACCGCTGCCGAAGAGAATGCGGCCTGAAGCTCAACGGCGTCAGCCCCCGCCCGTGGGGGCCCTGATGCAGAAGGAACAGTGAAATGACAAACGCAACCCGTGAACGCAATCAGGCGATCATCCAGGAAGTGCTGGAAGTTTTCCCTGAGAAAACGCGCAAAGAGCGCCAAAAACACATGATGGTGACCGACCCGGCGCAGGAGAGCGTGGGGAAATGTCTGGTATCAAACCGTAAATCGCAACCTGGCGTGATGACGGTGCGCGGCTGCGCCTACGCCGGTTCCAAAGGGGTGGTGTTTGGACCGATCAAAGACATGGTCCATATCTCGCACGGCCCGATTGGCTGTGGCCAATACTCCCGTGCCGGACGTCGTAACTATTACACCGGTGTCAGCGGTGTAAACAGCTTTGGCACCCTGAACTTTACCTCGGATTTTCAGGAAAAGGACATCGTGTTTGGCGGTGACAAGAAGCTCACCAAACTGATCGAAGAGCTGGAGATGTTATTCCCGCTCAGTAAAGGGATCTCCGTCCAGTCCGAGTGTCCGGTGGGGTTGATTGGCGATGATATTGAAGCGGTAGCCAATGCCAGCCGTAAAGCCATTGGTAAACCGGTGGTGCCAGTGCGCTGCGAAGGGTTTCGCGGCGTATCGCAATCTCTTGGACACCACATTGCCAACGACGTGATCCGCGATTGGGTGCTGGATAACCGTGAAGGTAAACCCTTTGAATCCACGCCGTATGACGTGGCGATCATCGGTGACTACAACATCGGCGGTGACGCCTGGGCGTCACGTATTCTGCTCGAAGAAATGGGGTTGCGCGTGGTGGCGCAGTGGTCCGGCGACGGCACGCTGGTGGAGATGGAAAACACCCCATTTGTAAAATTGAATCTGGTGCACTGTTATCGTTCGATGAACTACATCTCGCGCCATATGGAAGAGAAGCACGGCATTCCCTGGATGGAATACAACTTCTTTGGCCCGACCAAGATTGCCGAATCGCTGCGCAAAATTGCCGAGCAGTTTGATGACACCATCAAGCAGAACGCCGAAGCGGTGATTGCCCGCTATCAGGCGCAAACCGCTGCGATTATCGCCAAATACCGTCCTCGTTTGGAAGGTCGCCGGGTGCTGCTGTACCTCGGGGGATTACGTCCACGCCATATTATTGGTGCTTATGAAGATCTCGGTATGGAGATTATTGGTACTGGTTATGAATTCGGCCACAACGACGACTACGACCGCACGCTGCCGGATCTGAAAGAAGGCACGCTGCTGTTTGATGATGCCAGCAGCTATGAGCTGGAAGCGTTCGTTAAGGCGCTGAAACCCGATTTGGTCGGCTCCGGCATTAAGGAAAAGTACATCTTTCAAAAGATGGGTGTGCCGTTCCGCCAGATGCACTCCTGGGATTATTCCGGTCCGTACCACGGCTATGACGGTTTCGCCATTTTCGCCCGTGACATGGACATGACGTTGAATAACCCCAGTTGGCGTGAACTGACGGCTCCGTGGCTGAAATCGGCCTAACCTTTATCCTGATATCCCGTTAGTTCACCGATTTGTGGCGCGGGAGGAGTACACCATGAGTCAAACTGCTGAAAAAACCCATTCCTGCTTTCCGTTGTTTGAGCAGGATGAATACCAAGCGCTGTTTCACAATAAACGCCCGATGGAAGAGGCGCATGATGAGCAGCGTGTACGTGAGGTCTTCGAGTGGACTACCACGCCGGAGTACCAGGAACTTAACTTTAAGCGCGAAGCACTCACCATTGATCCGGCGAAAGCGTGCCAGCCGTTAGGCTCGGTATTGTGTGCGCTGGGTTTTGCCAACACCTTACCCTATGTGCACGGCTCTCAGGGGTGCGTGGCCTATTTTCGCACCTATTTTAACCGTCATTTCAAGGAGCCTGTCGCCTGTGTTTCTGACTCCATGACGGAAGACGCCGCGGTGTTTGGCGGGAATAACAACCTGAATGCCGGTTTGCAGAACGCCAGCGCACTCTACAAACCAGAGATGATCGCCGTTTCCACCACCTGTATGGCGGAAGTCATTGGCGATGACCTGCAAGCGTTTATCGCTAATGCCAAGAAAGATGGGTTTGTCGACGCGCAAATGCCGATCCCCTATGCCCACACGCCGAGCTTTATCGGCAGCCATATCACCGGCTGGGACAATATGTTTGAAGGATTTGCCCGTACCTTTACCAGCGGTGAAGACAAAAATTACCAGCCTGGCAGCCTGGCGCGCCTGAATCTGGTGACCGGGTTTGAAACCTATCTGGGCAACTATCGGGTACTGAAACGCATGATGGAACAGATGGGGGTGCCGTGTGCCATCCTGTCCGATCCGTCAGAGGTGTTGGATACGCCGGCAGACGGCCACTACCGTATGTACGCGGGCGGAACGACCCAGCAAGAAATGCGTGATGCACCGAACGCCATCGATACGCTGCTGTTGCAACCGTGGCACCTGACAAAAACCAAGAAAATGGTGCAGGAAAACTGGAATCAACCGGCTACCGAGGTTTCTGTGCCGATTGGGTTGACTGCGACGGACAACCTGTTGATGGCGGTGAGTGAACTGACGGGCGTGCCGGTCGGGGATGCGCTGACCCTTGAGCGCGGCAGGCTGGTGGATATGATGCTGGACTCCCACACCTGGCTACACGGCAAACGCTTTGGCCTGTACGGCGATCCGGATTTTGTGATGGGACTGACCCAATTTCTGCTGGAACTGGGCTGTGAACCGACGGTCATCCTGTGTCACAACGCCAACAAACGTTGGCAGAAAGCGATGAAAAAAATGCTGAGCGATTCGCCCTATGGGCAGGAGAGTGAGGTGTATATCAACTGCGATCTGTGGCATTTCCGCTCGCTGATGTTCACCAACAAACCGGATTTCATGATTGGTAACTCCTACGGCAAATTCATTCAGCGCGACACATTGGCGAAAGGAGAGCAGTTTGAAGTGCCGCTGATTCGTCTGGGGTTCCCTATTTTCGATCGCCATCATCTGCACCGCCAAACCACCTGGGGGTATGAAGGCGCAATGTCGATTCTGACTCAGTTGGTCAATGCAGTACTGGAGAAGCTCGACCGCGATACCATGAAGCTCGGCAAGACTGACTACAACTTCGATCTTGTTCGTTGATCCTTTGGTCAACGTGGCCCACTTATCGGCCCGGCATTGTCCGGGCCGTCACTTTGCCACTGAGGGGGTGTATATGCCGATAGTGATTTTTCGTGAGCGCAATGCGCAACTGTATTGCTATATCGCCAAGCAGGATTTAGAGGCGAAGGTGATCGGGGTAGAGTTTGACAGTCAGGATTGCTGGGGGGGAGAGGTGGCGCTGGAAGGGGGAAAACGCTACTACGTGAACCCACAAACGGAAAAACCACAGTTTCCTGTCAGCCTGCGGGCCTCGCGTCCCGGTCTGGTGTGAATGAGGAGGGGAACATGTCCGATGATGATCGCCTGTTCTGGCGACTGTTTGCGTTGATGCACTGCTTGCCGGAGCTTTCCTCACCGCAGTTGTTACGCTGGGTTGCGCAAGAGGATGAAGCCTCGCTCGATCTGGCCTATTTGTCTGCGCTTGATCTACCGCAACTGATGGCGCGCTTTCCCGGCGATCGTGCCGTGATGACGCGAGGCCGCTGGCAACGGGTGATGGCATGCCTGCGCGGTGAACTGCCGGCTCACCTGGCGGTGACATCGCCAGCGGGGCGCGAGCCTCAACTGCTGGCGGCTTTTTCGTCACAGGATGGGATCGCGATTAACGGCCATTTTGGCCAGTGCCGCCTGTTTTTTATTTACGCGTTCGACGGCACAGGCTCGTGGCTACACGGGTTGCGTCGTTACCCCAGTGAACCGGGGGAACTAGAAAGCAATGAAGTGCGCGCTCAACTGCTCGCGGGTTGCCATTTGTTGTTCTGCGAAGCGATCGGTGGCCCGGCGGCGGCGCGGATTATTCGCCATAATATACATCCAATGAAAGTACCGCCCGGCACTAGCATCTCTTCACAGCGAGATGCGTTGCAAACGTTGATGGCCGATCGCCTACCACCCTGGCTGGCAAAACGGCTGGAAAAGGGTAACCCGCTTGAATTGCGTGTTTTTTAGCTGCCGTTCTCACAGCAGGTTATTTCTGTATTCACGGGAATAATCTGCTTTCAATGTGTTTTTTCAATATTTTCGTTCGTGTCCCTTAACGATCTAATTAATAGAATCGGTGATATATCAACCGTTTGCTTTTTTAGACTAAACAGTGTGGCAATAAATAATAAATTTTCATTTGTGTGTTCAGGATAACTCTATAATGTAAACTATGACCGAGATGATAGTGTGATTTATCTTCTAGTACGAGTTAAAATTCGTCAAAGCATACTTGAATGTTAATTTTTTTTTTTCGATGCCTTTATTCTTGGCTATTTTAGTTAAATTTAACATGGAGATGTCATTATGCAAGGGATTTCAACTACATCATCCTCATTTGATAAAATGTGTGATAACCACATCGAAAAACCTAAGGAGCCTGATAATAATATTAATGATTTTCGTGAAGAACCATTACCAATAACCTCACTGCATGAGGAAATTACTTCACATCTACAAAAGGGATATGACAAGGTAGTTGGTGATACCATCAACTTGAATGATAGGAATAATACAATTAAAGGTATTGTTGAGTCGAGGAGTAACGTTGGTTTAGTCGCTATGCCAGCTGACAGCGGCAATGTAGAAACCGCTGTTCCAATATTTTCTGGTGAAAAAAATGTTAGAGAGCTAGATAATAAAATTATTAGAAAAAGAAACGTATCATCATCAATGGATAATGTAGGGAAAAAAAGAATAATTGATTTTTTACAACAAAATGGTCTGGGTGGTGATTATTTATCTGACCCATTCATTGAAAAGGAAACTTTAATCTCTGGATTGGCAAAATATCTGTATTATGAAGATGTTAGTAACGAGGCACTCGTTGAAAAAAAACAAAATGTCGCCAGTCTTATATTAGGGAATTCTAATCTTTATGGTGGGGTAAAAGGTGAGACTATTTCACCGAAAATGGCACAGTCCGTTATAAAAGAGTGGCTATTTAATCAAGTTATAGCATGTTCCATAGGGAAATATATTGCTGATAAAATGGTTTTATCTGAAAACCCATCAAAACTTACCGTTAGTGACCTGAGAAGGTTTTTTAATCTCTCAGAGCTTGTTAATGATGGTAAGATAAATGTTAACCATCTTGATGTAGAACAAAAAATTTATTTTTTTATTATGTGGAATGATTGTCTTGAAAATGAAATTCCATTATTTAAAAGCCAAGATTACAGTGTACTAAATATCTCATTGATGAGTCAGGATTTTGCGGATTTGTATACTGGATACAAATATGTAAATAGTGTTGAAAAATTATCTGATGTCTCTTCGGATGAGATAATCGCAATCGGAAGAGCATTATGGAATATGGCCTTCAGTGAAGGTTTTTCAATAGATGATGTTGATTTTCTCTTCCTGCCGTCAGTCATTACAATGGCAGATAAAAGCACTAACCAGCTCGATGCTGAAGAAAGCTCTTTTAGTGTCAAAATGGAGGCGTTAGATAAATATATTGAGTATCAGAGAAGTGTGATCGTATCACAAAATGATTTTATTATTAAATTTAATCAGTTAAATACTCTTTTATCCACTTGGGTTTCTAAAAAAGAATTAGCAGATAACATTATTAATGATTGTATGACAACTGAATTTTCAAAAACGGGTACTCTATCTCCAGTAAAGAAAAGTAGGATTGAATTGGAATTGATAAAAGAAGGTTATATGAATGGCTTTTTGAAACCCTGTGATGAAAGCCCGGATCTTGATGAAGAGTATAAAATATTGGTAAAGAACTTGTCTGAAAAATTCAAGTCTGTCAACAATTTTTTAATCCATGATGCTTTATCCTCAATAGGGAAATCTGAGTTGGATTTTATTTCATCCGCAGGGGCGAAAATCAATTCAATAAAATTTACTATGCGTTCTTCCACTCCCTTAATTACAAATCCTGGTGCTACGTATCCTAATATAGAAAATTATAAAGTTGAAATAAAAGATGCAGATCTCTTTTCTGTAACCGTGGGTAATAAAGAAAGGGTTTATGCCTTAAAGAAAGAAACAGATTCATTGGTTTCTCCTTATAAAATCATTCGTGTTGATCATGATTTGCAGCGTTATATTAACGCAGGGTTGTTGAATCGTGATTTTAGAAAGGGATATGAAATTAAAAACGGTAAACTCATTGATGATATTGAGTATGAATATTTTTTTAAGAAACCTACCCCCTCTGTTGAACTGAAAGGTCAGGAGAGGGGGGTGGTGAAGTATTTAAATGATAAACACTCTGATCAATTTTATGAACAAGTTTTTGAAATGGGAAATGATAAGTCAAATTTACAACAAGTAATAAGTTTTATAAAAACCATTATTCCCGTTTATACCTGTGTCGAAGGTATCGTAAATAACGATGATCTTGATAAGTATATTGGTTCCTGTGTTGCTGATGCATTAACATTGCTCCCCGCAGTGGGTTTTGCTGCATCCCTTGGGGGAAAGTTTGGAATAGGGTTAGCCAGAGGGGCTCGCTTGGCCATAAAGCCGTTAATGAAGGGCTCATTTTCCGGGGCCGGGGCCACACTGTCGCGTAGTATCCACGTACCCACAATGAGTGAATACCTAAGGTTAGGTCGCATTTCACTACAAACTGTTGATCCTGGATTTGAATTGTTAGCTAACAGTGGAACATTTTTAACTAAAAAAATAATGCCTTACCTTAAATTGGAAACGAATGGAATTAACGTTTTGAAAAAAATAGCAGTTTTTGATGATTTGCGAAAAACATCCCATGTGGTTAGTGAGGAAATTATCATGGCGCGCTTCCCTGATTCAGGTATCGAGGTTCCGGTAACAAAAATAAATAATGGGGTAAATAAAGATCTCTACGTCATGACTGATCCTGAAACAGGTGATAAGTTTGGGCGACGTTACACACTTTCTGAAAATAAAATTTTAGAAGAAGATACTGTAAGATATATGGATTTGAGTGTGCCTGGAGTTCAAAAATATAACCAGAATGTTGTTGGTATAACTAGTACTAACAGTAGTGGAAGTGAGTTTATTAATGTGGTTGATGTCAGTGATGTTCCTAGTGGTGTTGCTAGTTATGGTGATGTTAGCGATATTGCCAATATTAGTGATATTAGTGATATTAGTGACTTTCACATTAACCAAGGTATGGGTATTGAGAATATAAAAGAATTTTTACCCCCAAATGGCTATGCGCCACTTGATTTATCTCCTGGCGGTAAATGGTTATTGGCGGTTGAAGGTGGTAATGTAACAAGGTCAAAAGGTTTATCGGAAGCTATTTTAAGAAGCACAATTGTTTCCAAGTATAATGGAAATTACGATAATTACTTATGTAAATACAATGTTGCGTTAAATGATGTCCCTGAAGAATATGAATTCTTGAGGGAAAATCTAGACTTTTATAAGCAGCATGTGGAAGAGGCAAAGAATATGATCAATTCGCTGAAGGAGAAGTTGATACCATTTTCAGAAGTTAGTAGTGCTACAAATTTGAATTTTAGAGAAGAGACTGTGGCAATTAAACGTTATTTGCATGATGCTTTGATGTTAGATTCGATTGAGGATTTAACATTGAGAATCAAAATTGAAAATGAAGCAATAAAAAGGTTTCATTTTTATGTGAAAAAAGTTTCTGAATATTTTGATAAAAACATTGAAAATATTATATTTGCCACGAGCAGCAAAAGAGGAAGGCCTTATGTGCCTGACCTTACGATTAATAATACAATGGCATTGACTGTTCCAGGTGATGAGGCTAAAAGAGTGGTTCTTCTTCTGGATAACATTCATGCAGCAAGGGAACATTTGCCTGGAGTATACACAGTCCTATATCATGATATATCACATGTTGACGGCTCATACGATATTAAATCAATTGGTATGTCGGCTGATATAAAAAAACCTAGTTACGCTATGGAAGAATTTAATAATGCTGTAAGAGATGGTAATATTAAAAATATTAAAAATATCCACAAGTTGTATCAACATAAGTACGCCAGAGATGATATCTCTGAAGCTCAATTCAAAGAACTCCTTAAACAAGATCCGATGTTAAGAGTAAACGTATTCATGGATAATGCTGATTCTTTGGCAATACTGATGTCTAATCTTGGTCGTGGGGCTCATTTAAATCGAAATGCTGCCGAGAGAGTCAGAAGAGAAGCAACACTACCGCAGTTTGAACTGACGTTCCCGTTATATAAATTGTCGATAGAAGTTATGCGCATAACAGAAAAACAACCCTTTGAAATTACGCCGTAAAGTGTCTATGACACCGAGTTATTGGGTGTAATAGTGAAAAATTCTAAAGAGAGGTTTTTATGCAAAGGATATCAACCACATCATCTTCATTCTATAAAACACCATACAGTAATGAACGAGAGGCTAAGGAATCCAGGAAAAATTTTAGTAAACTTCGAAAAAATGTTTTGCCGATAGCGTCAATTCAAGAACAAATCATTAACTATATAAAAATAATTAATGATAATGTCGGGTTTGATAGTAAAAGAGGGAAGCTGCAGCAATTTTTACCTTTCTTTCCCTCAGTTAAGTTATGTCCTTTTTACGCCATTGTCACGTTTGTTGCAAAACGAACAATTATATCACAATGAAATAAAAGGATTTATTCATGGCCCGCGAATTGCAATAGCGTCATAAAGTCAACTGACTCGACGAGGGCAAGATGAAGGGGAATGAAATTCTGGCGCTGCTTGATGAGCCCGCCTGTGAGCATAACCATAAACAAAAAACCGGATGTAGCGCACCGAAACCCGGCGCCACGGCAGGGGGTTGCGCTTTTGATGGCGCGCAGATCACCTTGCTGCCGCTGGCCGATGTGGCTCACCTGGTGCATGGCCCTATCGGGTGCGCGGGTAGCTCTTGGGATAACCGTGGCAGCCAGAGCTCCGGGCCAAGGTTGAACCGACTTGGCTTCACCACCGACCTCAATGAGCAGGATGTGATCATGGGGCGCGGTGAGCGGCGGCTGTTCCATGCTGTGCGTCATATCGTGGAGCGCTACGATCCTGCTGCTGTTTTTGTCTACAACACCTGTGTTCCCGCGATGGAGGGGGATGATATCGATGCGGTGTGCCGTGCCGCAACGGTGACAGTGGGTGTGCCAGTGATCGCCGTCGATTCTGCGGGTTTTTATGGCAGCAAAAATTTTGGCAATCGTCTGGCCGGTGAGGTGATGCTCAAGCAGGTGATTGGCACGCGCGAACCGGCGCCATGGCCGGAAAACAGCCCGATTCCTGTCGCACATCGTCACGATATCGGCTTAATTGGTGAGTTCAATATCGCTGGTGAGTTTTGGCATGTGCATCCACTACTCGATGAACTGGGCATTCGTGTACTGGGCAATTTATCTGGCGATGGACGCTTTGCTGAAATTCAGACCTTGCACCGTGCACAGGCTAACATGCTGGTGTGCTCTCGTGCACTCATCAACGTGGCGCGCAGTCTGGAGCAACGTTACGGTATACCGTGGTTTGAAGGCAGCTTCTACGGTGTACGTGCCATGTCTGACGCACTGCGTCAGCTTGTCGCGTTGTTGCACGATGACGCCCTGATACAACGTACTGAAGCGCTGATCGCTCGGGAAGAAGCCGCTGCGGAAAAGGCGCTGGCACCGTATCGCGCACGGCTTAAAGGGCGCAAAGCATTGCTCTATACGGGCGGTGTGAAATCCTGGTCAGTGGTATCGGCGCTGCAAGATCTCGGCATGACCGTGGTAGCTACCGGTACGCGCAAATCCACGCAGGAAGATAAAGCGCGCATCCGCGAACTGATGGGCGAAGATGCCGTGATGCTCGATGAGGGCAATGCGCGAACCCTGTTGGACGTGGCCTATCGCTACGGCGCGGACATGATGATTGCCGGAGGGCGAAACATGTATACCGCCTATAAGGCGCGCCTGCCGTTTCTCGATATCAATCAGGAGCGTGAACACGCCTATGCGGGCTACCGCGGTATTGTCACGCTGGCAGAGAACCTTTGTTTGACGCTGGAAAGCCCGGTCTGGCCGCAAACGCATCAAACGCCCCCCTGGCGCTAAGGAGTTCGTAATGGCTGATGTTATCCGTAATAAGAAACCCCTTGCCACCAGCCCTATCAAGAGTGGGCAACCGTTGGGTGCCATTCTGGCGAGTCAGGGCTTTGAGCAGAGCATTCCATTGGTACACGGCGCACAAGGGTGTAGCGCTTTTGCCAAAGTGTTTTTTATCCAACATTTTCACGATCCGATTCCGTTGCAATCGACGGCAATGGACCCCACAACCACGGTGATGGGCGCGGATGGCAACATTTTGACGGCGCTC
Organism: Candidatus Symbiopectobacterium sp. NZEC135; assembly: GCF_025962695.1. Taxonomy (NCBI): domain Bacteria; kingdom Pseudomonadati; phylum Pseudomonadota; class Gammaproteobacteria; order Enterobacterales; family Enterobacteriaceae; genus Symbiopectobacterium; species Candidatus Symbiopectobacterium sp. NZEC135. The sequence continues at coordinate 78,674 of NZ_JAGFPF010000016.1, forward strand.
AGCACCCTGTGTCAGCGCAACGCCCCCAAAGCCATCGTACTGATCAGCACCGGGCTGTCGGAGGCGCAAGGTAGCGATCTGACACGTGCGGTACGCGAGTTTCGGGCCGAATACCCGCGCTTTAAATCCACCGCGATTCTGACGGTGAACACACCGGACTTCTACGGATCGTTGGAAAACGGGTTTAGTGCCGTGGTAGAGAGTGTGATTGAACAGTGGGTGCCGGAAAAGCCGCCCGCAGGCGTGCGTAACCGGCGCGTCAACCTGCTGCTCAGCCATCTGGTGAATCCCGGTGAAGTGGAACTGCTACGCAGTTACGTTGAAGCGTTCGGCCTGCAAGCGGTGATGGTGCCCGATCTCTCACTGTCGCTGGACGGGCATCTTGCCAGCGGAGACTATCAGTCGGTGACGCAGGGTGGGACAACGCTGCGCGCTATCGAGCAGATGGGGCAGAGTTTGAGCACCATCAGCGTAGGGCTGTCACTCCAGCGTGCTGCCGGATTAATGGCGCAGCGTAGTCGCGGTCTGGCATTAACGGTGCCACATATGATGACGATGGCGACGGTGGATGCGGTTATCCATCACCTGCAACAACTCTCTGGGCGTGAGGTGCCCGCGTGGATTGAGCGCCAGCGCGGTCAGGTGCAGGATGCGATGATCGACTGCCATATGGCGTTACAGGGCAGAAAGATTGCATTGGCGGCCGAAGGCGATCTGCTGGCGGCCTGGAGTGATTTTGCGCTGAGCCATGGCATGCAACCGGGGCCAATCGTCGCCCCCGTCAGCCAGCCCGGATTGCTTTCTCTGCCCGTCGAACAAGTGGTGATTGGCGATTTGGAAGACATGCAGGATCTGCTGGTTAACCACCCGGCAGATATGCTGGTGGCGAATTCTCATGCCGCCGATCTGGCGGAACAGTTTGGTATTCCGCTGATTCGCGCGGGCTTCCCGGTGTTCGATCGGCTGGGTGAATTCCGCAAGGTACGACAAGGCTATGCCGGTATTCGAGATACCTTGTTCGAACTGGCGAACCTGATGCTGGAACACCATCACCCGGTATCGGCCTATCACTCGCCCCTGCGTCAGCAATTCCGCGGCGCACAGCGTTCGGAGGTGAGTCATGCAACCTGTTAGCCGTCATCTTAGTACCATCAGTTCAGCCGTCTGGTCGATGCAGGTCGCCTTCGCCAGCTCGGATTATCACCATGTGGATCAGCATTTTGGTGCCACGCCACGGCTGGTGGTCTATGGCGTAAAACAAGATCAGGTGCGGCTGCTGAAAGTGGTGGATTTCAATGTGCAGCACGGCCATCAGGAAGAGAAGCTGGCGAGCCGTATCAGTGCGCTGGAGGAGTGTGTGACGCTTTACTGCGTCGCCATCGGCGATGCGGTGTTCCGCCAACTGCTCCAAGTGGGGGTGCGCGCGGTGCGCGTGCCGCCGGAAACCTCTATCGCACAGTTGTTACAGCAGATACAGCTGTGCTGGACAGACAGTGAACAAAGCTCTCGGCGACGCCAGCGCGATCCGGACCGCTTTGTGCACCTGCTGACGGAAACTGAATGGCAGGATGAAGACGACGCCTGTTGAACGCTGACAAGATCGTCGCTTGTGCGACAAAACCGACATAAACCGCGACATTGGTCGCGGTTTTTTTTTCGCGTATAACCTTATCACATTGATTATAAGCAGTTTTTGTGAGTGGTATCACATTTGCTAGTTCCCTGTGAACCCGTCCATGACGTGCGTGTGGGAGGAAGACGACCCGCGAGGCCTTCCCCCGTCACCCTAGGGAGCAAACAGCATGTGGAACTATTCCGAGAAAGTGAAAGACCATTTTTTTAATCCGCGCAATGCCCGCGTGGTGGAGCTGGCGAACGCGATCGGTGACGTTGGATCGCTGAGCTGTGGCGATGCTCTGCGGCTGATGCTACGGGTCGATCCGATAACCGAAACCATTTTGGAGGCCGGCTTCCAAACCTTTGGTTGTGGCAGTGCCATTGCCTCTTCATCGGCGCTGACCGAACTGATCATTGGCCGCACCTTGCAGCAAGCTGAGCAAGTGACCAACCAGCAGATTGCAGACTATCTCGATGGCTTGCCGCCAGAAAAAATGCACTGTTCGGTGATGGGGCAAGAAGCCTTGCGCGCCGCTATTGCGCAATACCGTGGTGAAACGCTGGACGACGATCATGAAGAAGGCGCACTGATTTGCAAATGTTTTGCCGTGGATGAAGGGCAGATTCGTCGCGCGGTGATGACTAACGGGTTGACCACGCTGCAAGAGGTGATCAATTACACCAAAGCGGGCGGCGGGTGTACCGCCTGCCACGAAAAAATTGAACTGACGTTGGAAGCGCTGCTGGCCGAGCGCGATGCCGCTCCGGCGACGGAGGTCGCTACGGCGGTGGACGTTAAAGACCCCCAATGGCGTCAGGTGGCGGACGCGGTAGCAGAGTTGCGTCCACATATCCAGGCGGATGGCGGTGACATGACGTTGCTCAACGTCAGCGGCCATCAGGTCACGGTCAGTCTGTCGGGAAGCTGCAGCGGGTGCATGATGACGGATATGACGCTGGCCTGGCTGCAACAAAAGCTGGTGGAGCGCACCGGGCGTTATATGGAAGTGGTTGCGGCACAGGCCGCGTGAGCTGATTGCGTACTCAGTGAGGCAACGAACATGAAAAATATCTATCTGGATAATAACGCCACCACCCGTCTCGATCCCATGGTGCTGGAAGCCATGATGCCCTTCCTGACGGATTATTACGGCAACCCCTCGTCAATTCACGATTTCGGTACGCCCTGTCGCGGAGCGCTAGAACGGGCGCGGCAGCAGGTCGCCAGCCTGCTCGGCGCGCGCCACGACAGCGAAATTATATTTACCTCCTGCGCCACTGAGGCGACGTCTACGGCGATTCACTCCGCTGTTGCGCTTGATGCCAAGCGGCGTGAAATCATTACCACTGCGGTAGAACACCCGGCGACGCTGGAAGTGTGTGAGCACCTGGAACGTCAGGGATATACCATTCACCGCCTGAGCGTGTCGGCGCAAGGCGAATTGGATATGGCGCAATATCGTACGTTGCTCAGCGAACGGGTGGCGCTGGTCACGGTGATGTGGGCGAATAATGAAACCGGGGTGCTGTTTCCGGTGCGCGAGATGGCTGCGCTGGCCCATGAGCACGGTGCGCTGTTTCATTGCGATGCGGTTCAGGCGGTTGGGAAGATCCCTATCGTGCTCTCCAGCAGCGAGATCGACATGCTCTCTTGCTCGGCGCATAAAATTCACGGGCCGAAAGGCGTTGGCTGTCTCTATCTGAAACGCTCCACCCGCTTCCGCCCCTTGCTGCGTGGTGGACATCAGGAGCGCGGGCGTCGCGCGGGCACAGAGAATATTGCTGGTATTGTCGGGATGGGGAGCGCCTGCGAGCTGGCAGAAGTGCACTTGCCCATGATGACCGCGGCGGTTGCCCCGCTGCGTGACCGCTTACAGCACGGGTTGGCCCAGATAATCCCCTGCGTGATGGTGATGGGCGGGGAACAACCGCGCACCCCTAACACGCTCAATATTGCGTTTGAGTTTATTGAAGGCGAAGCCATCCTGCTGCTGCTCAACCACGCGGGGATCGCTGCGTCCAGCGGCAGCGCCTGTACATCAGGTTCGCTGGAACCTTCCCATGTGATGCGCGCCATGAGCATTCCTTACACCGCGGCTCACGGCAGCATTCGCTTCTCGCTGTCGCGTTATACCCGTGAAAAAGAGATTGATCGGGTGATCGACGCGTTGCCGCCGATCGTTGAACGGTTGCGCACGCTCTCACCCTATTGGCAGCAGGGAAAACCGCAGGCGGCGGCGGGTGATTTCGCACCGACCTACGGCTGATACAAGGGAGAGAACATGACGCTCAACGGTACGGTTGTGATTAACGACACCACGTTGCGAGATGGGGAGCAGAGCCCCGGCGTGGCGTTTCGCGCCAGCGAAAAGTTGGCGATTGCGCAAGCGCTGGTGGACGCGGGTGTGAAAGAGTTGGAAGTCGGCACGCCTGCGATGGGCGGTGATGAGCGGGCGCGCATGTCGGTGATCCGCCGTCGTTTGCCGGAAACCGTGATGATGACCTGGTGCCGGATGAATGCGCAAGAGATTCAGCAAAGCGCGGATTTAGGCATGAATTGGGTGGATATTTCTATGCCGGCGTCCGATCGGTTACGTCAGCAGAAGCTACGCCAACCCCTCGATGCCTTGCTGCCGCAGCTTTGTCAATTGATCGAGCAGGCGCGTCGGCAGGGGTTGCGCGTTTGCGTGGGGTGTGAAGATGCCTCTCGCGCCAGCGATGAAACCTTAACCGCGCTGGCGCTGGCGGCGCACGCTGCTGGCGCCGAGCGCTTGCGCTTCGCCGATACGCTGGGCGTGCTCGATCCTTTTACCACCTTCACCCGCATCAGCGCCTTGCGGCAAGTCTGGGCAGGGCAGATCGAAATGCACGCCCATAACGATTTGGGGATGGCAACGGCAAACACGCTGGCGGCGGTTAACGCCGGGGCGACGCACGTCAACACCACGGTGTTAGGGCTGGGTGAGCGCGCGGGAAATGCGGCGTTGGAAACGGTGGCACTGGCGCTGGAGCGCTGTCTGGGATACGACAGTGGCATCCATTTCCCGCTGTTGCCCGCGCTGTGCCAACGGGTGGCGAACGCTGCGCAGCGAACCATCGATAAGCAGCAACCGCTGGTCGGCGAGCAGGTGTTTACCCATGAATCAGGGGTTCACGTCGCGGCATTGTTGCAGGACAGCGCGAGCTACCAGGAAATTGAACCGTCGCTGTTGGGGCGTGAATACCGGTTGGTGCTGGGTAAGCATTCAGGGCGGCAGGCTGTCGAGGGGATTTTTGCCCGGCTCGGCTATCAGCCAGATGCGGTGCAGACTGCGGCGCTATTAACTGCGGTGCGCGAGTTTGCCGAAAGTACCAAGCGTAATCCGCTGGATTATGAACTGCTGGACATGTTCCAGTCGCTGTGTGACAGCACGCGGTTACCGGGGAGGCGAGACGATGGAATGGTTCTACCAACTGCCCGGCGTTGAAACACTGGACAGCGCCGAGGCTTTTTTCAAGTTTTTCTCCGTACCTTATGAAACGCAGGCGCTTCAGGCATGCAACCTGACGGTGCTCAGCGAGTTTCATCGCCGCCTGCGCGCAGCGGTGCCGCTGCGTAATTCGCTGGAACTGGCACCGGATGCCGATTGGCAACTGGCTCGCCGTCTGCTGGCCGAGAGCTATCAGAACAAACGTCCGGGGGCACAATCATGATGATGCGCTTCGAATTTGGTGATGCGGTGCGCGTGGTGCGCCCGCTGCGCAATGATGGCACGGTAGCGGGGCTAAAACGCGGTGAGCTGCTGGTGCGGCGTGGCAGCATAGGCTATGTGCGCGAATGGGGCACCTTTCTACAGGATCAACTGATTTATCAGGTACATTTCCTTGAGGTGGACCGGATTGTCGGCTGTCGCGCACAGGAACTGATTGCCGCAGATGTCCCTTGGCACCGTGGCGAGTTTCAATACGGCGATTGGGTCATTTGCCTGCACGCATTGACGGTAAACGGCTTGCCGGTTGTCAGTGCGGGTCAGCAGGGGCAGATTCAGGCAACCGATCAGGGTGAACGCGGCGAGTGCTACACCGTGGTGTTTGGTGAACGCTGGTTTCAGGTGCCTTCCAGCGCGCTGGAACTGTGTGAGGAGGTATCCTGATGTTAGCCTGGCAGCGCTTCAGCCAGTGGCAACTGGCACACAAGTTGTGGAACCGGGCACCTGATGCACTGTCTCCTGAGCGCCAGCGCGCGTTGGAACGGCAACTGGCGCCGCAGTTGCGCTTGGAACAGGCCGTGGCGGACGCCGCATTGCAACACCGGCCGGTGCTCTCTGACGCCTTGACCGCTGCGGTAACCGATGCGTTAGCGGCAGAACTCGGCGAGGCCGGGTTCTCTGCGGTAGATCAGCAGGCGGTGATTTTGCATCATACCCTGCTGGAATGGCAGATGGCGCAGGTATCCGCACTGGCTGCTGAACCGACGTCCGAGGAAGTGGATAACTGGTATCTGCGGCATGCGGATCGCTTTTGCCGTCCAGAGCAGCGGCTGGCGCGCCATCTGCTGTTAACGGTTGACGACGAGGACGCGGCGGCAGTGAAAGCGCAAATCTTGACGCTGCGGGACAAACTCACGCGCGAGGGAGAAACCTTTGCCGCGCTGGCGGAGCGTTACTCCCAGTGTCCGACCGCGATGGAAGGCGGTGTATTGGGCTGGGTCAGTCGCGGTTTGTTGTTTGCGCCGCTGGAACAGGCGCTGTTCGTGCTACCGCCGGGGGCGTTAAGCGAGCCCGTGTCGAGCGAGATCGGTTGGCATCTGTTGCTGTGTGAAGCGGTTCGCCCTGAAACGCCGCTGGCACGGGAAGAGGCACTGCCGAAAGTCTTTCAGCACCTGTTGCACCAGCGGCAAAAACAGCAGCAGCGGGTGTGGCTGCGTAGCCTGACCGATGCATAGCTATCGCGTTTTCGTCATTTTCACATAATCGACGCCCTCTTTGTGGCACACCTCGCCAGCCACCTGAAAGCCAAAACGGACATAAAACGCTGTGGCGGTGAGTCGGGCGTTCAACGTGATGTCATTGATGCCTTCCGCCTGGAGTTTTTCTAACACCTCAGTTAACAGCCTGCTGCCATATCCCTGACGCTGAAAAGCGGCATCTGTGGCGAATTTACGTATCTGCCGGGCCGTGTTGGTGAGCGAGAAAACAGAGAGACAGCTGACAAGTGCATCATCCAGGTAGAGCCCATAATGTTGTGCCTGCTCATCGCCTTCGATACGTAGAAAATCGAGAGGGCGATCGGGCCACAGCGTTTTTTGACGTAGCGGCAGACAGGTATCAGCCGTGATAGGGCGGACAGTGATAGGCATGGTTGTTCTCTTGCGGGGTAATCGTCTCGGTGAGTAGCAAGACTATGATGAAGTTGTTGAAGGGAAAAGCGGAAAATGCAGCTACGCTAAAAAAGACAAGGTGCATTTCGTCGTGGGGAAACACACCTTGTAGTCAGCAACCGCATCAGGCGGCCAATGCGTTTTTTATCTGTTCGAGCCAATTGTCCAACCGTTCCTCGGTCAGATCGTACTGGTTATCCTGATCCAACGCTAACCCGACAAACTTATCGTCAATCAGTGCGGCAGAGGTATTAAAATCGTATCCGGCACTCGGCCAAGCACCGACCACGCGGGCTCCGCGATCGGTCACGGCGTCATACAGCGCTTTCATGCCGCTGACAAAATTGTCCGGGTAGCCAACCTGATCGCCCAGGCCGAACAGCGCAACGGTTTTGTCCGTCAACTCCATGCCGGATAATCCGTCAATAAACTCCTGCCAGGACTCGCCTTCGCACCCGGCATCCATACCCGGTAGCTGTCC